>NZ_JASCPA010000020.1:0-68580 GCF_029959715.1 Pseudomonas sp. PS02288
GGGGGCTTCGGCCCACGCGACAGGGATGCCCGGTCGACCCGCTTGCGCCGCAGCCTGCCTCGGTGCGCGTGGCGCACCCTACGGCACCGCACACGCGTAGGGTGCGCCGCGCGCACCATGGGAATCTCGGCCGCAGGGGGCTTCGGGCCACGCGACAGGGATGCCCGGTCGACCCGCTTTCGCCGCAGCCCGCCTCGGTGCGCATGCGCACCCTACGGCACCGCGCACGCGTGGGGTGCGCCGTGCGCACCGGGGGATTTCAGAACAGCTTCAGCGGTTCCTCGTCCAGGGCCGAGAGCTGCTCTCGCAGTACCAGCACCTGGTCGCCCCAGTAGCGCTCGCTGCCGAACCAGGAAAAGCTCATGGGGAACGCCGGGTCGTCCCAGCGCCGCGCCAGCCAGGCGCTGTAGTGCATCAGCCGGAGCGAACGCAGGCCTTCGATGAGCGGCAGTTCGCGCGCGTCGAAGTCGTGGAATTCCTGGTAACCGTCGATCAGCTCGGCGATCTGCCCGAGGCGCTCGTGGCGGTCACCGGCGAGCATCATCCATAAATCCTGCACCGCCGGCCCCATGCGGCAGTCGTCGAGATCGACCATGTGGTAGGTCTCGTCGCGGCACAGCAAATTGCCCGGATGGCAGTCGCCATGCAGGCGGATCGGCGTGAAGCGGACCCGCGCGAAAAGTTCGTCGAGGCGCTTGAGCAGGTCGCGCGCCACTGACTCATAGGCCGGCAGCAGGCTGCGCGGAACGAAGCCGCCTTCGAGCAGGAAATTCAGCGAGTCGTGGCCGAAGTTCTGCACGCCGAGGCTCTCGCGGTGCTCGAACGGGCGCATCGCCGAGACCCCATGCAGGCGCCCGAGCAGTTGGCCGAGGCGATACAGCTGGTCCAGATTGCCCGGTTCCGGGGCGCGTCCGCCGCGTCGCGGGAACAGCGCGAAACGAAAGCCGGCGTGCTCGAACAGGGTTTCGCCGTCGCGCACCAGGGGCGCCACGACTGGCACCTCGCGCTCGGCCAGCTCGAGGGTGAAGACATGTTCCTCACGGATCGCCGCCTCGCTCCAGCGCCCGGGACGGTAGAATTTGGCGATGATCGGCGTCTCGTCCTCGATGCCCACCTGGTAAACGCGGTTCTCGTAGCTGTTGAGCGCCAGCACGCGGGCGTCGCTGAGGTAGCCGATGCTTTCGACGGCATCCAGCACGAGGTCGGGACTGAGGGAGACGAACGGGTGGGTCATGGCGATCTCCTGCGGCGGGCCGGCATGGTAGCGCAGGCCCGCCACGGGCAGGGCAACCGATTGCGCCCGCCGTTGAGCATAGATCGCCGGGTACGGGTGCAGGCCGCTCAGGCAGCGCCGATCACCCCGCCGTCGTCGCGGCGGATCGCCAGCACCGAGGAGCGCGGTTTGGCGCCGGGCTGCCCGGACGGGAAATTCGAGCCGCCGTTCTCGCCGGGATGCTGGATGCCGATGAACAGCGTGCGGTAGTCCGGCGCGAAGGCCACGCCGGTCACTTCGCAGCCCACCGGGCCGGTCATGAAACGGCGGATTTCGCCGCTGCCCGGGTCGGCGCAGAGCATCTGGTTGTTGCCCATGCCGGCGAAGTCGCCGCTGTTGCTGGTGTCACCGTCGGTCTGGATCCACAACCGACCGCCGCCGTCGAAGGCGAGGCCGTCCGGGCTGTTGAACATGTTCCGCGCGGTGATGTTCGGCGAGCCGCCATTGGCCGTGCCGGGGTGCGCCAGCGGGTTGCCGGCGACGGCGAACAGGTCCCACTCGAAGCTCGACGCCGCGGCATCGTCGCCGTGCTCGCGCCAGCGCAGGATCTGTCCGTAGACGTTGTTCGCCCGCGGATTCGGCCCGCCCACCGGCTGGCCTTCGCCGCCGCGTTTCACGTTGTTGGTCAGGGTGCAGTAGACCTGGCCATCCTCGGGGCTGACGACGATCCACTCCGGGCGGTCCATCCGCGTGGCACCGACCACGCTGGCCGCCAGCCGGGTGTGGATGAGGATTTCCGCCTGGCCGGGGAATCCAGCGGCAGCATCCAGCCCGCCGCGTCCGTGCACCAGCTCCAACCACTGACCGCGCCCCTTGGGATGTTGCGGGTCGCCGTCGCCGTCGTCGAAACGCGCCACGTACAAGGTGCCGTGGTCGAGCAGATCGGGGTTGGGCTGCGTCGGGTCGAAGCGCGCGAAGCTGACGAACTTGTAGATGAACTCGCCGCGCTCGTCGTCGCCCATGTAGACCACCACGCGGCCATCGGCGGCCTGGGTCAGCGCCGCGTTCTCATGCTTGAAACGGCCCAGGGCAGTGCGTTTGACCGGTTGCGCGCGCGGGTCGAAGGGGTCGATCTCCACCACCCAGCCGTGGCGGTTGTACTCGTTGGGCGTCTGGCTCACATCGAAGCGTGATTCGTAGGGATGCCAGTGCACGTCCTTGCTGTCGGCCAGCACGCCGTAGCGCTTCAACGCGCCTTCCGCCGCGTAGGCCGGGTCGCTGCTGCCGAAGCAGTCGGTGAAGTTTTCCTCGCAGGTCAGGTAGGTGCCCCAGGGCGTCCTGCCCGAGGCGCAGTTCTGGAAGGTGCCGAGCACCTCGCGCCCGCTCGGATCGGCGGCGGTGCGCAGCCAGGCGTGGCCGGCGGCCGGGCCGCCGAGGCGGATCGGCGTGTTGCCGTGAATGCGCCGGTTGTAGGCGGAGTCGCGGACGAAGCGCCAGCCGTCGGCGTCGCGGCGGATTTCCACCACCGAGACGCCTTCGCAGGCGAGCGCCTTGTGCACCTCGTCGGCCGACTGCGGGTTGCCGCCGTGGGCATAGAGGTAGCGGTAGTTGGTGTACTCGTTGTTGATCGCCAGCAGCGCGCGGTCGGCCTCGCCGGGGAAGGCGAACAGGCACATGCCATCGTTGTTGTCGCCGAACTGCCGTTCCTGGTCTGCCGCGCTGCCGTTTCCGGTGGGATCGAACGCGGGCGCATCCGCGTGCAGCGGCTCGCCCCAGCTGATCAGCACCTCGTAGCGGTAGCCGGGCGGCAGCAGCACGGCGTCGGCGCCGGATGCGGCGATCCCGTCGAAGCCGATCAGCGCGCGGTTGCCCGTCTGCAGGCTGGCGGCCAGCGCACCCAGGGGGTGGCCGCCGAAGAACAGCGCAGCGCCGCAGAGGGTTCCGGCGCCGAGAAAGCGCCGGCGCGACAGGTCGGCGAGACGTTCGAGGTCGGTGGGCAGGTCGTCTGGATACATGGTCGGCTCCTTCACGGGGATGCGGCCGACGTTAATTCGCGCGGATGACAGTCCTGTTTCAGTCGCCGGGGGGCGGCGTGCGCGCCAGGCAGTAGACGTCGACGCGGCGCGCCCCGGCCTTGATCAGCAGCCGCGCCAGCGCATCGGCGGTGCTGCCGGTGGTCAGCACGTCGTCCACCAGCACCAGGTGGCGGCCCTCCACCTCGGCGTCGTCCGACAGCGCGAAGGCCCGGCGCAGGTTGCGCCGCCGCTCGACGGCCGTCAGCCCCTGCTGTGCCGGCGTATCGAGCACCCGCAGCAGCGCGCCCTCCTCGACCGGCAGCCCGAGGTCGCGCCCCACCCAGTGGGCGAGCATCGCCGCCTGGTTGAAGCCGCGCTCACGCAGCCGCCGCGTGGCCAGCGGCACCGGCAGCAAGGCGTCCGGGCGCGGCAGGCCCTCGGCGAAGGATTGTTGTAGATGGTGTGACAGCAGCCCGCCGAGCAGACGTCCCATGGGCCAGCGTGACTGATGCTTGAAGCGGGTGATCAGGCTGTCGACCGGGAAGGCGTAGCGCCAGGGCGCTTCGACCCGGCTGAACGCCGGCGGTCGCTTGAGGCAGGCGCCGCAGGCCAACCCCTGGGTAGGCAGCGGCAACGCGCAGACTGCGCAATGCCCCTGCAGCCAGGGCAACTCGAGCTCGCAGGCATTGCACAGGGGAAGCCCGTCGCGCTCGACCGGCTCATCGCAGAGCAGGCATGACTGACCACTATTTAACCACTTGTAAACCCGCCGCAAGGCCCTTGGTTGACAGCGCATCCAGCTTCCCTAATATGCGTGACATCCGTGTCGCGCCTGACTGTAGCAGGCGCCAGCCCCCGATAAGGAACACCCATGAGCGCCACCTCTCCCTTCGCCCCGCGTAACGACTGGTCCCTCGCCGAAGTCCGCGCGCTCTTCGAGCTGCCGTTCAACGACCTGCTGTTCCAGGCGCAGACCGTGCACCGCGCGCATTTCGACGCCAACCGCGTGCAGGTTTCGACGCTGCTCTCGATCAAGACCGGCGCCTGCCCGGAGGACTGCAAGTACTGCCCGCAGTCCGGCCACTACAACACCGGGCTGGACAAGGAAAAGCTGATGGAAGTGCAGAAGGTGCTCGACGCCGCGGCCGAGGCCAAGTCGATCGGCTCGACGCGCTTCTGCATGGGTGCCGCCTGGAAACATCCGTCGGCCAAGGACATGCCCTACGTGCTGAAGATGGTCGAAGGGGTGAAGGCCCTCGGCTTGGAAACCTGCATGACGCTCGGCAAGCTGAGCCGCGAGCAGACCGTCGCGCTGGCCGAGGCCGGCCTCGACTACTACAACCACAATCTGGACACCTCGCCGGAGTTCTACGGCAACATCATCACCACCCGTACCTACGCCGAGCGCCTGGAAACCCTCGCCCACGTGCGCGAGGCGGGAATGAAGATCTGCTCCGGCGGCATCCTCGGCATGGGCGAGTCGGTGGACGACCGCGCCGGCCTGCTGATCCAGCTGGCCAACCTGCCAGAGCAACCGGAATCGGTGCCGATCAACATGCTGGTCAAGGTCAAGGGCACGCCGCTGGCGGAAGAGAAGGACGTCGACCCGTTCGACTTCATCCGCACCCTCGCGGTGGCGCGGATCATGATGCCAAAATCCCACGTGCGCCTGTCCGCCGGCCGCGAGCAGATGAACGACCAGATGCAGGCGCTGGCGTTCTTCGCCGGGGCCAACTCGATCTTCTACGGCGAGAAGCTGCTGACCACCGCCAACCCGCAGGCCGGCAAGGACATGCAGCTGTTCGCCCGCCTCGGCATCAAGCCCGAAGAGCGCCAGGAACACGCCGACGAAGTGCACCAGGCCGCCATCGAGCAGGCCCTGGTCGAACAGCGCGACTCCAAGCTGTTCTACAACGCCGTCTCGGCCTGAATGCCATTGGCCCCTTCTCCCCTTCATGGGAGAGGGTCGGGGAGAGGGCAATCCCGCACCGGGGCCTGACCCTGTCCCCCGCTCCCGCAACCGGATCACCATGACCTTCGATCTCTCCGCCCGCCTCGCCGAGCGCCGCACCGCCCATCTCTATCGCCAACGGCCCCTGCTGGAGAGCCCGCAAGGCCCGCTGGCGCAGGTCGATGGCCGCGAGCTGCTGGCGTTCTGCTCCAACGACTACCTCGGCCTGGCCAATCACCCCGAAGTGATCCGCGCGCTGCAGGACGGCGCCGCGCGCTGGGGCGTCGGCGGCGGCGCCTCGCACCTGGTGATCGGCCACAGCGGCCCGCACCACGAACTGGAGCTGGCCCTCGCCGAATTCACCGGCCGCCCGCGCGCGCTGCTGTTTTCCACCGGCTACATGGCCAACCTGGCCGCCGTCACGGCGTTGGTCGGCCAGGGCGACACGGTGCTGGAAGACCGCATCAACCACGCCTCCCTCCTCGACGCCGGCCTGCTCAGCGGCGCGCGCTTCTCGCGCTACCTGCACAACGACGCCGAGAGCCTGGGCAAGCGCCTGGAGAAGGCCAGCGGCAACACCCTGGTGGTCACCGACGGCGTGTTCAGCATGGACGGCGACCTCGCCGACCTGCCGGCGCTCTGCGCCACCGCCCGCCGCCAGGGCGCCTGGGTGATGGTCGACGACGCCCACGGCTTCGGCCCGCTGGGCGCCAGCGGCGGTGGCATCGTCGAGCATCTCGGCCTGGGCAGCGATGACGTGCAGGTACTGGTCGGCACCCTTGGCAAGGCGTTCGGCACCGCCGGCGCCTTCGTCGCCGGCAGCGAGGAACTGATCGAAACGCTGATCCAGTTCGCCCGCCCCTACATCTACACCACCAGCCAGCCGCCGGCCGTGGCCTGCGCGACGCTGAAGAGCCTCGAACTGCTGCGCAGCGAGCGCTGGCGGCGCGAGCACCTGGAACGGCTGATCGCGCAATTTCGCGACGGCGCCGCGCGCATCGGCCTGGAACTGATGGACAGCCCGACGCCGATCCAGCCGGTCCTGATCGGCGACAGCGCGCGCGCCCTGCGCCTGTCCAGCCTGCTGCGCGAGCGCGGCCTGCTGGTCGGTGCGATCCGTCCGCCGACGGTGCCCGCCGGCAGCGCGCGCCTGCGCGTGACCCTCAGCGCCGCCCATAGCGAGGCACAGGTCGACCGCCTGCTCGACGCCCTCGCCAACGCCTGGCACCAACTGAATACGGAGACCGGCGCCGATGCGTGACCGCCTGATCCTGCTGCCCGGCTGGAGCTTCGGCGCCGCCGCGCTGCAACCGCTGCAGGAAGCCCTCGAACAACGCGCGCCCAACTTGCGCGTGGAGATCGCCGAGCTGCCCGAGAACGCCGCGCCCGGCGCCTGGCTCGACGAGCTCGACGCACGCCTGCCGGCCGAAGCCTGGCTGGCCGGCTGGTCGCTCGGCGGCATGCTCGCCACCCAGCTCGCCGCCCGCCGCGGCGAGGCCTGTCCGGGACTGATCACCTTCGCCAGCAACGCCTGCTTCGCCAGCCGCGAGGACTGGCCAACGGCGATGCCCGCGGAGATTTTCGCCACCTTCCGCCAGGCGTTCGGCCTGGATGCCGAGCAGACCCTGAAGCGCTTCAGCCTGCTCGCCAGCCGCGGCGCCTTCGACCCGCGCACGCTCGCCCGGCAACTGCAGGTGACCCAGCCGCGCACGCCCGTCGAAGCGTTGGACGCCGGCCTGAGCCTGCTCGCCGAGCTGGACGGACGCGCCGCCTTGCGTGCCTATTCCGGCCCGCAGCTGCACCTGTTCGCCCGCCACGACGCGCTGGTTCCGGTGGCCGCCGCCGACGCCCTGCTGGCCTGGCTGCCGGACCTGGAAGTGGAACTGTTCGACGCCAGCCACGGCCTGCCGCTGGAATGCCCGGACCAGATCGCGCGGGCGCTGCTGGGCTTCATCGGCGACGCCGTCGATGACTGAGCCCGCCGCCTCGACGCGACCGGACAAGCGCAGTGTCGCCGCCTCGTTCTCCCGCGCCGCGGCCAGCTACGACGGCGTCGCCGGCCTGCAGCGCACGGTAGGCGATGCGCTGCTCGCGCGCTTGCCGGCCGACCTGACGCCCGCGCGCTGGCTCGACCTGGGCTGCGGCACCGGGCATTTCTCCCGCGTGCTGGCGACCCGCTTTCCAAAAGCCGAAGGGCTGGCGCTGGACATCGCCGAGGGCATGCTCCGTCACGCCCGGCCGCTGGGCGGCGCGACCCACTTCGTCGCCGGCGACGCCGAACACCTGCCGCTGCGCGACGCCAGCGTCGACCTGCTGTTCAGCAGCCTGGCGCTGCAATGGTGCGGCGACTTCGCCGGCGTACTCGACGGGGCCCGGCGGGTACTGCGCCCAGGCGGCTGCCTGGCGTTCTCCAGCCTCTGCATGGGCACCCTGCAGGAGCTGCGCGACAGCTGGCAGGCCGTCGACGGGCTGGTCCACGTCAACGCCTTCCGCCGCGTCGAGGACTATCAGCAACTGTGCGCAGCCAGCGGCCTGCGCCTGGTCGGTCTGGAGCGACGCGCCGAGGTGCTGCATTTTCCCGACCTGCGCCAGCTAACCCACGAGATCAAGGCGCTCGGCGCGCACAACCTCAACCCCGGCCGCCCCGGCGGGCTGACCGGTCGCGCGCGGATGCGGGCGCTGGTCGAGGCCTACGAGCGCCAGCGCCAGCCGCTCGGCCTGCCGGCGACCTATCAGGTGGTCTACGGTATCTTGCGCAAGGCCTGAGCGAACCCGTGCCCCGCCATCGAGTGAAAACCAACGCATGAAGCACGCCTACTTCGTCACCGGTACCGACACCGAAATCGGCAAGACCACCATCGCCGCCGGCCTGCTCCACGCGGCCCGGCGCGCCGGGCTCTCGACCGCGGCGGCCAAGCCGGTCGCCTCCGGCTGCCAGTTGACCGACGCCGGCCTGCGCAACGACGACGCCCTCGCCCTGCTCGCCGAATGCAGCGTCGCGCTGCGCTACGAGGAGGTGAACCCGCTGGCCTTCGCGCCGCCGATCGCGCCGCACCTCGCCGCCCGCGAGGCCGGCGTGCGGCTGGACGTGCCGGCGCTGGTCGATGCGGTGCGGCCGATCCTCGCCCGCCAGGCCGACTTCACCCTGGTCGAAGGCGCGGGAGGATGGCGCGTTCCCCTGGCCGGCACGGCCAGCCTGTCCGACCTGCCGATCGTTCTCGGCCTGCCGGTGATTCTCGTGGTGGGTGTGCGCCTGGGCTGCATCAACCACGCGCTGCTCAGCGCCGAAGCCATCCAGCGCGACGGCCTGCGATTGGCCGGCTGGGTCGCCAATCTGGTCGACGTGCAGACCTCGCGCCTGGAGGAAAACCTCGCCACGCTGACCGAGCGCCTGCCGGCACCCTGCCTCGGTCGCGTGCCGCGCCTGGATCGCGCCGATGCCGCAAGCGTCGCCGCGCATCTGGACCTGGCAGCGCTCGGGTTCTAAGCACGGCGGTTTACATAGCCCATTGCCAGTACGCCCGGCGCAGCGACTCTGTTTCAATAACCACTCAAACCTTTTCCCCGAGCCTCCGCCATGCAAATCTCAGGAAGTGCCTTCAGCAGCGGTTTCAGCGGCATCCAGGCCGGCCAGCAGCGCGTCGACCGCGCCGCCGGCGAGATCGCCAGCCAGTCGACTGCGCGCGGCAACGGCGTCGAGGAAACTTCGTCGCAGGTGCGCGAGAACGACGACCTGGCGCGCAGCCTGGTCGACCTGCAGGCCGGCAAGCAGGACGTGCAGGTCAACGCAAAAGTCGTCAAAACCGCCGACGACGCACTTGGCACCCTGATCGACATCCGCGCCTGATCCCTCGCCAGCGCCCGCTGGCAACAGACCTTCCCGGTTTCCTTCGAGCACCCTCGCTCGGGCGCACGCCTGCGCGTTTGCCGGGCAACACCTAGACTAAAGTCACTGTTCAAAGCGCCGAATGGCGTGGCCGCTTCTTTGGCCCAGGGTTGACAAGGCCAGAACGCGAACGTATGTTTCAAACGCCTGTTTGATGCCTGTCGACCCTGTCGGCCGCCGGCGATTTGATGCGATGCCTAGACCGGCGCACCGGTCGCCCCAGAGAGCCCGTGAGTGGCTCTTACATTACGAACCCACCGCAGAGGTTTACCGTTATGCCTGACTACAAGGCCCCCTTGCGCGATATCCGTTTCGTACGCGACGAACTGCTCGGCTACGAAGCGCATTACCAGAGCCTGCCCGGCTGCGAAGACGCCACTCCGGACATGGTCAACGCCATCCTCGAAGAAGGCGCGAAGTTCTGCGAGCAAGTCATCGCTCCGCTGAACCGCGTCGGCGACCAGGAAGGTTGCACCTGGAGCCCGGAAGGCGTGAAGACGCCGACCGGCTTCAAGGAAGCCTACAAGCAGTTCGTCGAAGGCGGCTGGCCGAGCCTGGCGCATGACGTCGAGCACGGCGGCCAGGGCCTGCCGGAATCCCTCGGCCTGGCGGTCAGTGAAATGGTCGGCTCGGCCAACTGGTCGTGGGGCATGTACCCCGGCCTGTCGCATGGCGCGATGAACACCATCTCCGCCCACGGCACCGCCGAACAGCAGCAGACCTACCTGACCAAGCTGGTCTCCGGCGAATGGACCGGCACCATGTGCCTGACCGAGCCGCATTGCGGCACCGACCTGGGCATGCTGCGCACCAAGGCCGAACCGCAGGCCGACGGCTCCTACAAGGTTTCCGGTACCAAGATCTTCATCTCCGCCGGCGAACACGACATGGCCGACAACATCGTCCATATCGTGCTGGCGCGCCTGCCCGATGCACCGGCCGGCACCAAAGGCATCTCGCTGTTCATCGTGCCGAAGTTCCTGCCCAACGCCGAAGGCGGTGTCGGCGAGCGCAACGGCGTTTCCTGCGGCTCGCTGGAACACAAGATGGGCATCCACGGCAACGCCACCTGCGTGATGAACTTCGACGGTGCCACCGGCTTCCTGATCGGCCCGGCGAACAAGGGCCTGAACTGCATGTTCACCTTCATGAACACCGCTCGCCTGGGCACCGCGCTGCAAGGCCTGGCGCATGCGGAAGTCGGTTTCCAGGGCGGCATCAAGTACGCCCGCGAGCGTCTGCAGATGCGTTCGCTGACCGGTCCGAAAGCGCCCGACAAGGCGGCCGACCCGATCATCGTGCACCCGGACGTGCGCCGCATGCTGCTGACCATGAAGGCCTTCGCCGAGGGCAACCGCGCGATGGTGTACTTCACCGCCAAGCAGGTGGACATCACCCAGCACAGCCAGGACGAGGAAGCGCGCAAGGCGGCCGACGGCCTCTTGGCGTTCCTGACGCCGATCGCCAAGGCCTTCATGACCGAGGTCGGTTTCGAGTCCGCTTCCCACGGCATGCAGATCTATGGCGGCCACGGTTTCATCGCCGAGTGGGGCATGGAGCAGAACCTGCGCGACTGCCGCATCTCGATGATGTACGAAGGCACCACCGGCATTCAGGCCCTCGACCTGCTGGGCCGCAAGGTGCTGATGACCCAGGGTGAAGCGCTGAAAGGCTTCACCAAGATCGTTCACAAGTTCTGCCAGGCCAACGAAGGCAATGACGCGGTGAAGGAATTCGTCGCACCGCTGGCCAAGCTGAACAAGGAATGGGGCGAGCTGACCATGAAGGTCGGCATGGCCGCGATGAAGAACCGCGAAGAAGTCGGTGCCGCTTCGGTGGACTACCTGATGTATTCGGGTTACGTCTGCCTGGCCTACTTCTGGGCCGACATGGCCCGTCTGGCAGCCGAGAAGCTAGCGGCCGGCACCGGCGACGAAGCCTTCTACAAGGCCAAGCTGCAGACCGCGCGCTTCTACTACGCACGCATCCTGCCGCGCACCCGCACCCATGTGGAAACCATGCTGTCCGGCGCCGACAACCTGATGGACATGGCCGAAGAGGACTTCGCCCTGGGCTACTAAGCCGAGGGACGGTCCTCACGATGCCGCTCACCGCGAGGTGAGCGGCATTTTTGTTGCTGCCGACCGACGCCACGTCGGTCGACGAAAGGCCGAGGCATCGCGATCTCCCGCCGCCGGGGCGAAAATGCCACTATAGGTGCCCCTGATCGATCCAACGACATCGACCGGTATCCCGCGTGCGGAATCTCGCCTCCTTTCGTCCGAGTCATTTCTTCGTGCCGCTGCTACTGGTCGGCGGCGGTGCGATGGCCGGCTCCCTGGCGCAGATGACCGAGTTCTTCACATCGCTGTTCAACGTGCTGCCCACCCTGCTGCTGTTGCTCGGCGGCGCGTTCTGCCTGGTCTACGGGCGTGTCCGTCAGCTGTTCCTCCTGCTGGTGGTGTACCTGCTGTATTTCTTCCTCGACAACGAGGTCGACCATTTCCGCCTCACCGGCGCCGCCAGCGCCGACGCCGCGCTGGTGTTCCACCTCGGCAGCCTGCTGTTGCCGCTGCTCTACGGGCTGTATGGCGGGTGGCAGGAGCGTGCCCACCTGCTGCAGGACCTGATTGCACGCACCGCGGTGCTGCTGGCCACGCTGGGTGTCGTCGTGGCCCTCGCCCGCCGCTTTCCCGAGGGCCTGCTGAGCGTGACCACCCAGATCTACTGGCCGTTGCTGCACGGCCAGTGGATGAGCCTGGTGCAGCTCGCCTACATTGCGTTCGCCGGCTCCCTGCTGCTGCTCGCCATCCAGTACCTGCGCCAGCCGCGCCCCTCGCACGCCGCGCAACTGATCGGTCTGGCCGGGCTGCTGTGGATGCTGCCCAAGGTGTTCATCCTGCCGCACGCGCTGGGGGTGATGAGCAGCCTGGTGATGCTCGCGCAGACCGCCGCGCTGGCCCACGAGGCGTACCAGATGGCCTACCGCGACGAACTCACCGGGCTGCCCGGCCGACGTGCGCTGAACGAGCGCCTGCAGCGCCTGCCCCGCAGCTACGTGATCGCCATGGGCGATGTCGATCACTTCAAGAAATTCAACGACACCCACGGCCACGACGTCGGCGATCAGGTGCTGCGCATGGTCGCCGCGCAGCTGCGCAAGGTGGGCGGCGGTGGCAAGGCCTACCGCTACGGCGGCGAGGAATTCACCCTGCTGTTCACCGGCAAGGACGCCGACGATTGCCTGCCGCACCTGGAAGCGGTGCGCCAGGCCATCGAGTCCTACAGCCTGCAACTGCGCGACCGGCAGCAGCGCCCGGCCGACAATCTGCAAGGCCGCAACCTGCGCAGCAACACCCAGGTCGAGGCCGTGTCGGTGACGATGAGCCTCGGCGTAGCCGCGCGCAGCGACGAGCTGCGCAGCGCCGACGCGGTGCTGAAAGCCGCCGACCAGGCGCTCTACAGCGCCAAGAGCGCCGGGCGCAACCGGGTCTTCGTGCAGGGCCAGAACCGCCGCGGCGCGGTGCGCCTGAAGCCGCAGCGCGGCGCCTGAAAGCGGCGTGATCAGCGGATCGAAAGCTGTCCGACCGGTCACAACATGAACCTACGTCTCTGAAAAGGTCTTCGGTTAGACTCGTGGAATCAAGCACCGGCCACCGAGGCCGGCCGATCTCGAGGTATGCACCATGGCTGACTACAAAGCGCCCCTGCGCGATATGCGTTTCGTCCTCAACGAAGTCTTCGACGTGGCCCGTCTGTGGGCTGAGATGCCGGCGCTGGCCGAAGTCGTGGACGCCGACACCGCCGAAGCCATCCTCGAGGAGGCCGGCAAGGTCAACGCACGCAGCATCGCGCCGCTGAATCGCAGCGGCGACGAGGAAGGCTGCCAGTGGAAGGACGGCGTGGTCAGCACCCCGGCCGGCTTCGTCGAGGCCTACCGCACCTATGCCGAAGGCGGCTGGGTCGGCGTCGGCGGCAACCCGGCCTACGGCGGCATGGGCATGCCCAAGGTGATCGGCGCGCAGGTCGAGGAGATGGTCAACTCGGCCAACCTGTCGTTCGGCCTGTACCCGATGCTCACCGCCGGCGCCTGCCTGGCGATCAACGCCCACGCCAGCGACGAGCTGAAGGACGCCTACCTGCCGAACATGTACGCCGGCGTCTGGGCCGGTTCCATGTGCCTGACCGAGCCGCACGCCGGCACCGACCTGGGCATCATCCGCACCAAGGCCGAGCCGCAGGCCGACGGCAGCTACAAGGTCTCCGGCACCAAGATCTTCATCACCGGCGGCGAACACGACCTCACCGAGAACATCATCCACCTGGTGCTGGCCAAGCTGCCCGACGCACCGGCCGGGCCGAAGGGCATCTCGCTGTTCCTGGTGCCGAAGTTCATGGTTGGCGCCGACGGTTCGCTGGGCGAGCGCAATGCGGTCAGCTGCGGCTCGATCGAACACAAGATGGGCATCAAGGCCTCGGCCACCTGCGTGATGAACTTCGACGGCGCCACCGGCTGGCTGGTCGGCGACGTCAACAAGGGCCTCGCGGCGATGTTCACCATGATGAACTACGAGCGCCTGGGCGTCGGCATCCAGGGTCTCGCGTCGGGCGAACGCTCCTACCAGAGCGCCGTCGAGTACGCCCGCGAGCGCATCCAGAGCCGCGCGCCGACCGGTCCGCAGGACAAGACCAAGGCCGCCGACCCGATCATCGTGCACCCGGACGTGCGGCGCATGCTGCTGACCATGAAGGCCAGCAATGAGGGTGGCCGCGCCTTCTCCACCTACGTCGCGATGCAACTGGACACCGCCAAGTTCAGCGAGGACCCGGCCCAGCGCAAACGCGCCGAGGACCTGGTCGCCCTGCTCACCCCGGTAGCCAAGGCGTTCCTCACCGACCTCGGCCTGGAAACCACGGTACATGGCCAGCAGGTGTTCGGCGGCCATGGCTTCATTCGCGAATGGGGTCAGGAGCAACTGGTGCGCGACGTGCGCATCACGCAGATCTACGAAGGCACCAACGGCATCCAGGCGCTGGACCTGGTCGGGCGCAAGATCGTCGGCAGCGGCGGCGCGTTCTACAAGCACTTCTCCGACGAGATCAAGGCGTTCACCGCCTCCGCCGGTAGCGAACTCGCCGAATTCACCGCACCGCTGGACGCGGCGGTGAAGAACCTCGACGAGCTCAGCGCCTGGCTGCTCAACCGTTCGCAGAGCAACCCCAACGAAATCGGCGCCGCTTCGGTGGAATACCTGCACGTGTTCGGCTACACCGCCTACGCCTACATGTGGGCGCTGATGGCACGCGCCGCGCTGGGCAGGGAAACCGAGGACGCGTTCTACGCCAGCAAGCTCGGCACCGCGCGCTTCTATTTCGCCCGCCTGCTGCCGCGTATCCATTCGCTTACGGCGTCGGTCAAGGCCGGTAGCGAATCGCTGTACCTGCTGGACGCCGCGCAGTTCTGACCGCTCGCGATGCTCCGAAAAGCCCCGCCAGCGCGGGGCTTTTCTATGGGCTAAAGAAAGAGGCGGACGCTAATGGCGAATGGCCGCACCTGTAAGCCAAAGCTTACAAACCGTGATGGCTTTCCGCCTCTATCCAGCCACGGGACGCCTGCGTATTCTCCTGCTCCAAGGACGTCGCGCAGGAAGCGCCAAGGTCGAACACGGATACGTCGGAACCCGCTAAGGATTGGCGGCGGATCAAGGAAGTCGAAATCAATCAACCCCGCTTCGGCGGGGTTTTTTATTGCCCGGAAAAAACCGCAAAAGCCGAAATCGGATTGCCAGACGACGCGTGGATGGCAACACTCGGCGCCCACTCCCGCGGAATCGTCCCATGCGCGCTGCCGATTACCTTCGCCTGATCAGTCTCGCCGCCATCTGGGGTGCCAGCTTCCTCTTCGTGCGGATGCTGGTGCCGCAGATCGGTACCCTGCCCACGGCCTTTGGGCGCGTATCGATGGCCTGCCTGGGCCTGGCGCTGATCGTCCTCGTGCTGCGCATCCGATGGGATTTCCGTGGCCTGCTCGGCCGAGTACTGCTGCTCGGGGTGATCAGCGCCGGGTTACCCTTTGCCATGTACGCGGTCGCCGCGCAGCACCTGCCGGCCGGTTACCTGGCGATCTTCAACGCCACCACGCCCTTGATGGGCGTCCTCATCGGTGCGCTGTTCTTCGGCGAATCGCTCACCCCGAGCAAGGGCGCCGGCGTGCTGCTCGGCCTGGCCGGTGTCGCCGTGCTCAGCCGCACCGGACCGGTGGCCTTCGACCTCAACCTGGCCTGGGGCGCCGCGGCCTGCCTGGTGGCGACCACCTGCTACGGGCTCTCGGGCTTCCTCACACGGCGCTGGGTGAGCGAGCGCGGCGGCCTGGACAGTCGCCTGCTGGCGCTGGGCAGCCAGCTCGGCGCGACCCTCAGCCTGTTGCCATTGATGCTCTGGGCGGCGCCGGGCCAGTCGCAGGCGCACTGGAGCGATCCGCTCACCTGGGCGGCGCTGGTGGGCCTGGGCGTGGTCTGCACGGCGTTCGCCTTCATCCTGTATTTCCGCCTGATCGCCGACATCGGCCCGGTCAAGTCGATGACCGTGACCTTCCTGATTCCACTGTTCGGGGTCTTCTGGGGCGTGCTGCTGCTCGACGAAAAGCTGTCCTGGGCCTACCTGTATGGCGGCGTGCTGATCGCCCTGGCCCTGTGGCTGGTGCTGCGCCCGCCGCGCGATGAGGCGAAGTAGTCTCAGTTCAGCCCGTCGCGCGGCGGGTTGATCCCTTCCAGCAGCGAGCGCAGCAGTTCCAGCGTCGCCTGCTGGCGCTGCGCGTCGCGGAATACCAGGCCGACCTGTAGCAGCACGCGCGGCTCGCTGAGCGGCTTCCACAACAGGCGGTCGGTGGCGTTGACCTGGCGCGCGCGGCCGGGCAGCACGGTGGCCAGGTTGGATTGCGCCAGGCTGTCGAGAATCCCGCCCATCTGGTTCAGCTCCGCCTGCACGCGCGGGCGTCGACCGAGCGCCGCCAGTTGCTCCTGCCAGATCTGCCGCACGCGGAATTCCTCGCCCAACAGCAGCATCGGCAGCTCCGCAGCCTGGGTCAGGGAGACCTTCTTGAATTCCTTCAGCGGGTGCTCGGCCGGAATCACCAGCTGCAGCTCGTCCTCGTACAGCGGCAGCGAATGCAGCCCCGGCTGGCGCGGCGGCAGGAAGCCGATGCCGACATCCAGGGTGCCGGTGAGCAGGCGCCGCTCGATGTCGATACCGGACAACTCGTAGATCTGCACCACCAATTGCGGCTGCGCCTCGCGCAGACGCTCCAGCAGCATGGGCACCAGGCTGGCGTTGACCGTCTGCAGCACGCCGATGGCGAGGCTGCGCGGCGCCTGGCCGCGGAAACTGCGCAACGCCTCGCGCGCGCGCTCCATGCCGTCGAGAAGCGCGACCGCATGGTTGTATAGGGTGTGGGCGGCAAGGGTCGGCAGCAGGCGCTTGCCGCTGCGCTGGAACAGGCTGACGTCCAGACCCTGCTCAAGCCCGCGGATCTGCTGGGACAGCGCCGGCTGCGAAAGGCTCAGACGCTCGGCGGCGCGACCGACATGGCCTTCCTCGTAGAGGGCGACGAAGTAACGAAGTTGACGAAAATCCATAAGCAGAGCTTATCAATGAATCTGAAAAATCGAAATATCCGCATCCCCCTGCCGCTCTTAATCTAGCCCCACAGAGCGAGGGCTCGGTGCGGAGAACGGCGATGAAAGCCATCAAGGTCAACGGTTTATTCATAGGCAAAGCAAAAGAGATCGGCGTCGGGCTGATCAGCGCGACCGACAAGCAGCCGATCAACCATCGGCTCTGGCTATGGCCGCAAGGCCTGGGCAGCGACGAACAGGGTGACATCCGCTTCCATGGCGGCCCCGAGCGCGTCCTGCACCACTATCCCGCCGAGCACTATGCCCACTGGAAACGCGTGCTGCCGCAGATCGACTGGAAGGCGCCGGACTTCGGCGAAAACCTCTCCACCTACGGCCTGCTGGAAAACCGCGTGTGCATCGGCGACGTGTTCCGCTGGGGCGACGCGCTACTGCAGGTCAGCCAGCCGCGCTCCCCGTGCTACCGCCTGAGCCACCGCAGCGGGATCGCCGAAATGCCGCAATGGGCGCAGGAGAGCGGCCGCTTCGGCTGGTACTACCGCGTGCTCAAGGCCGGTTTCGTCAGCCCGGAAAACAGCCTGCAACTGGTTCAGCGCAACTACCCGGGGCTGACCGTCGCCCAGGCGATCCGCAGCTTCTACCAGGCACCGCTGGAGCGCGCCGGCCTGCAGCAGCTGGTCTCCTGCCACGACCTCAGCGTGCGCTGGCGCGACACCGCCGCGCGGCGCCTGGCCACCGGCCGCATCGAAGACTGGAGCGCCCGCCTGTATGGCCAGGCGCCGGAGGGGTTGCGCGCATGAGCGACTATCGGATCACCCTGCTCGACGGCGACATGCAGTTGGCCGAGCTGACCGTTCGCAGCGCGCAGTACCGCCAGGTACGTCGCCTGCTGGCGGAGCGTTTTCCGCCGGAACAAGGCTTCGTGCTGATCGTCGAGGGGGGCCGCGAACTGCGCCGCGTGCTCGGCCTGAACCACCACGGTCGCCGGCAGATCCGTGTCGAGTACCTGCAACAGGGCGGCGGCGAACATGCGTGACATACAGGCCCGCCTGCGCCTGATGCATACGATCGAGCGTCCGGAGCAGGTTTTCGTCCGCGGCCAGGGTTCCTGGCTGTGGGACAGCGGCGGCCGCGCCTACCTGGACTTCCACCAGGGCGGCGCCGCCAACAGCCTCGGCCACAGCCCCAACGTGCTGGTCGAAGCGCTGCAGCGTCAGGCCGAGAACCTGCTCAACCCCGGCCCGAGCTTCTACAGCCGCAGCCTGCTCAAGCTCGCCGCGCGGCTGTGCCAGGCAACCGGCAGCGAACAGGCGTACTTCCTCAACAGCGGCGCCGAGGCCAACGAGGCCGCGGTGCAACTGGCGCGCAAATGGGGCCGCCTGCATCGCGGCGGCGCGCGCAAGGTGATCAGCGCCAGCCAGAGCGGCCACGGCCTGACCTTCGGCGCGCTGTCCGAACAGGGCGAGGCGCGCAACGGCTTTGGCTCGGTGCCGTTCAACGACCTCGCCGCGCTGCAGGCCGCGGTGGACGACGATACCGTGGCGATCCTGCTCGAACCGGTGCAGGGCGATGCCGGCGTGATCCCGGCGACCCTGGAATACCTGCAGGGCGCGGAGAGGCTGTGCCGCGAGCGCGGCCTCCTGCTGATCCTCGACGAAGTGCAGACCGGCATCGGCCGCTGCGGCTCGCTGCTCGCCGAGGAGCTGTACGGCGTGCGCGCCGATATCGTCACCCTCGGCAAGGGCCTCGGCGGCGGCGTTCCTCTGGCCGCCTTGCTGGCGCGAGGCAACGCCGGATGTTTCGAGCCCGGTGATCTGGGCGGCACGCTGCATGGCAACCCGCTGATGACCAGTGCCGGGCTCGCGGTGCTGCAGGCGACCCTGGAGCCGGGCTTCCTCGAACACATCCGCGAGGTCGGCGAGCGCATGCGCGAGGGTCTGGCGCGGCTGTCACGGCGCAGCGGCCACGGCCCGCTGCGCGGGCACGGCCTGCTGGTCGGCCTGCCGCTGCTCGGCCTGGCCGCCCCGGCGGTGGTCCGCGCGGCGCTGGCCGAAGGCCTGCTGATCAGCGCGCCGCATGCGCACTGCCTGCGCTTCTCGCCGGCGCTGACGGTCAGCGCGGCCAACGTCGAAGAAATGCTCAAACGACTCGCCGCCGCCCTGGCGCGAGCGAAGACCGCCACGGCGGAGGTGGCCTGATGCGCGTCTCGATCCTGCAACATGCGTCCTTCGAAGGCCTCGGCCGCATCGGCCCATGGCTGGAATCGCGCGCCCTCTGGGCACGCGTGCATGCGCTGTACGAAAACGCGGCACTGCCCGAGATCGACGATTTCGACCTGCTGATCGTTCTCGGCGGCCCGATGGATGTCGACGATGAAGCCGACTACCCCTGGCTGAGCGCCGAGAAACGGCTGATCCGCGAAACGCTGAAGACGCAGAAGCGCCTGCTGGGCATCGGCTTCGGCGGTCAGCTGATCGCCGACGCGCTCGGCGCGCGGGTGCGCGACGTCGGCCAGGCCGAAGTCGGCTGGTGGCCGGTGGAGAAATACGCCCAGGCCCAGAGTTCGCCGCTCGGCCGGATGCTGCCGCAGCGGTTGATGGCGCTGCACTGGCACGAACGCAATTTCGAGCTGCCTTCAGGGGCGATTCCCCTGTACGGCTCGGCGGCGTGCGAATGCCAGGGGTTCATCTGGAAGGAGCGCGTGATCGCCCTGCAATACCACCTGGAGAGCACGCCGGACAGCATCGAGGCGCTGCTCGGCGCCTGCGCCGAAGACCTTCAGGGCCGCGGCGCCGTGCAGGATGCCGCGGCCATCCGCCAGGGCCTGAGCCTGTGCAGCACGTTGAAGATCAGCCTGTTCCGCCTGCTCGACTACCTTTCCGGGCCGCACGCCGCGATGCGCTAGCGCCCACACGAACCTCGTTCCGCGGATTTCGCGTCACCCCGCACCGGCCAGCCTGGGTGCGGGGTTTTCTTTTTCAGGGGTCCGGCTGCCGTAGGGCGCGCCGCGCCCACCAGTGGGAGCACGCGGTGCGGTTGGTGCGCATGGCGCACCCTACGGGCAAGGGGCGGGGCCATTCCGAGGTTCCGCCGTAGAGCGCGCCTCGAGCTGGCGGATCAGCCGCGCCGGGTTGCCGCCGACCAGCGTGAACGTCGGCACATCGCGGGTCACCACCGCGCCCGAGGCGATGATGGCGCCGTCGCCGATGCTGACGCCCGGATTGATCACCGCGCGCCCGCCGATCCAGACGCCGTTGCCGATGGACACCGGCCGCGCGCTTTCAAGGGTGGAGACGCGCTCGCCCATGTCCAGCGGATGGGTGCTGGTGTAGATGTGCACACCCGGTCCGATCAGGCAGTCGTCACCGATGCGCACCGGCGCGGCGTCGAGGATCAGCAGGTCGAAATTGGCGTAGAAGCTCCGCCCGACATGGATGTTGAAGCCGTAGTCGAAGCGGAAGGTCGATTCGATGTAGGGCTCGCCCTGCGCGGAGCCGAGGATCCTGCCGAGCAGCTCGTGGCGCTCGGCGGAGTTTTCCGCGCTGGCGTTGAACGCGTGCATCAACACTCGCGCCGCGGCGCGTGCGGCGACCAGCTCAGGGTCCCAGGGTTGGTAAAGCGCGCCAGCGAGCATTTTCTCGCGATTACTTTTCATCGGTTCGCCTCGCTGCCTGTCGTCGATGTTCCCTTCGACTCCTGCCAGAGCGAGGATGCGCAGCGCTCCGATGAAATGCTCGGCGGACCTCAGATCAGCGCGAAGTGCACCGCCGCCTGCCAGCCCAGCGCGGCGAGCGCCAGTACGCTGGCACCCGCCAACGCCAGGCGTAGCTGGACGAAACGCCGGTCATGGTCCGCCTGCAGCGCGAGCAAGCGCTGCGAAAGGCTCAGGTCGAGCGTCTGCAGCGACTGGTCGAATGACTCGCGCAATGCGGCGGCCTGTTGCAAGGACGCGGCTTCATGGGCGCCGAGCTGTTCCTGCAGCGCCTGGGCGTGCGCCCGCTGACGCTGCTCCAGCGCCGCCTGCACGCGCGTCGCCTCGGCGGCCTGGCTGGCGAGCGTCCTGTCCTGCTCCTGCAGGTGGCGGTCGATATCCTCGCGCAGGCGCTGGCTGTCTTCGGCGAAGCGGGCGAACTCCTCCTCGTTGCGCTCGGCCTGCGCCTGCAAGGCATCGCTCAGCTGTCGCGCGTTTTCCGCCTGCCGTTGTTCGAGGTTGGCGAAGCCGACGCCCAGCTGGCTGACGCACTGCGCGCTGGCGACGCCCAGGTCGCGGGTCACCTCGTCGCGCAGCGCCCGATTGGCGGCGTCGATGCGCTGCTCGGCTTCCCTGACCTGCTTCACGCAGCCCACCAGTTGCTGCGCCTGCTCTTGGGTCAGCCCCTTGGCCTCCAGCAACCCCTGATTGGCGGCGTTGATCGCTTGCTGCTGCTCACCCAGTTGAACCTGCTGGTCGAGAATCCGCTGGTTCTGCGCCACCAGCTCGTCGGCCTGCTGCCTCAGCAGGTTCTGCTGTTGCAGGAGAAGTTTCTGCTGATCGCTGAGCACCTTGGAGATGGCCGTGTTGACCACCAGCAGTTGCGAGGATTTCTGCGTCAGCTGGCCGATCGAGGCGTTGAGGTCGAGCTGGGCTTCCTGAATCTTGTCGCTGCGGCCGTGGAACCAGTTGCCGACGAAATTCCCGTCCTTCTTTTCCCCGCGCAGCCTGTTCAGGCGGTCGGCCTCGGACAGGACCCTTTCCTGATCGGCGCTCAGACCCTGGAGCAGCTCCTTGATGTTGCTCTCGCGGATGATCCGCTCGGGCACCTCAAGGCTGGAGAACGCCTGGACGATCTGCAGTTCCTGGGAGCCTTTCGTCGAGGTGCGGGTCTGGCTGGGCATGGTCTGGCGTCCTGCTACGGCATTGAGTGCGGAAAGAGAGTGGGGCTCAGAGGGTCTTGAGGAAGTCGTCGATGTCGGCCTGGCTCTCGTCGATGCGGCCGATCATCTGCCAGCTCCTTTCGACCTGCCCGCGGGTGCTCTCCAGCGCCTGCTCCAGACTGGCCAGGGTGGCGGCCGAAGCCAACCCGGCGGCGCCCAGGGCCACGCCGGTCTGGCGGTACAGCTCGATCGATTCGGCGTACAGCGCGACGTTACCCAGCGACGCCTCGGACAACGTCGCCAGCTCGCTGGCGACGGCCTCGTGGCGGCCGGCATTGGCGATCAGCTCGTCGAGCAGCTTCTCCTTGCGCGCATGGCGGTCGAACCAGCAGTCGATCTGGTAGGCGAGGAAGGCCGACAGCAGGCCGCTGAGGGTGCCGATCAGCACCGGCGTGAGCAGGTCGGCGAACGGTTTGAGAAAGGGCACGCCGGCCATGAATACCGCCACCGTCTCGCCGAGCAGGATGCCCACCGAACTGATGACCAGGGTGCCGAGCAGCTTGAGGCCTTCCTGCATCGCCTGCTCGCGGGTCATGTGGCTGGGCGGGAAGAGCATCATCTTCGCCGCCTTGAACAGGCCGAGCAGGCCCTCGCGGATCACCGTGACGAAGCGCTTGGCGGTGGACAGGAAGTTGTTCAGCAGGAAGGTCAGCAGGTTGCTGACGAAGCCGCTGACGCCGCCGTCGATCATCTGCGAGAGCGCGGCAGGGACCTTCCTCACCACCTGCTCGGCGATGCGCAGCAGGCGCTGGCCGATCTCCTCCAGCAGGCTCTTGCCCACCTCGACGCCCTGCTGGATGAGCAGCTTGACCTCGTTGAACAGGCCGTTGACCAGCTCGGTCAGCAGCACGCCCAGCGCCTGGCGCGCGCCCACCAGCGCGGCCTGCTTGCCACCGGTAACGAGCAGTTCGGTGGCCTGCTTCTTCAGCAGCGCGTGGTTGGCGGTGCGGTCGACGTGCTTGCGCGCGGTCTTGTGTTTCTCGTCGACCTTCTCCTGGTCGGCGCCGAATTTCTCGGCGTTGGTCTGGCCGTCCTTGCGTTCCCTGGCGGCCCACTCGGCGAGGTCCTCGTCGCCCTTGGAGCCGTTCAGCGGCTGGTTGGTCAACGCCAGGTTGTCGTCGGCGTTGACCATCTCGCGAATGCGGCTGACGTCGACGCTGCCGTCTTCGCTCACCTGGCCCAGCGCCAGGTGCATCTTCGGATCGTTGTGCACCTCGGAGATCGACACCACGTGGTCCAGCTCGGCGCGCGCCTGGCCGCCGTTCTTCAGCTCCACCGTACCGTCGGCGTGCACCGCCTCGCCGGTGTACTCGTCCTGGCCCTGCCCGATCCGCTCGCTGCGCTTGTCATCCCAGGTCTTGCCGCCGGCGGTGTCCGCCTTGGCCTGGGTGTCGACCTCGTATTCGGCGCGCACCGACCTGTCGTATTCCTTGCGCGACTGGCCGTGCAGCGCCTTGTCCGAGTCGGTCGCCACGTAGTCGTCGTCCTCACGCGAGAAGTTGTGCAGCGTGGTGACGTTGCCGCCGTTTCGGTCGACGTCCTTGAACATCGCGGTGGACAGCCCGAAAGGCCCGATCACCTGCGATAGCACGTGTTGCTGGCAGTCATCGAAGAGTTTCTGCAGGCGCTGCTCGCGGGTCATGGTAGTGGGTTGCATGGCGTTTCCCTGCCTCGGTCAGGCGGTCTTGCGGTGAATGAATTCGCCGAACCAGGCGGTGAACGAAGGCGCGACCAGCACGCGCTGCGGCACGTCGTGGAGCACCTCGATGACCTGCCCGACGCGGCCCTGCGCAGCCGGCACCATGTCCAGGCACAGGTAGTCGCCGCCGCCGTTGGAGGCGAATGGCACCCAGCCGCGTCGCCACCAGCCTTCGCGGATGCCGGCGTCCGGGCGGGCGACGCGGCCGTCGAAATCGCCGTCGTCGAGCAGTTCGGTCCAGGACGACCAGCTCATCGCGATGTGGCGGATCGGCAGGAACTGGTTGCCGTCGAACAATGCGCCCGCCTGGCCGCGCTGGCCGTCGTGGACCTTCAGGCAGTCGCCGAAGCCGGCAGGCAGGGCCACGCCCAGCACGCGCTCCAGTTCGCGCACGGCGGACTCGGAGGCCGGCGGATTGAGGTCGGCCAGGCGCGCAGGGTCATGCCCCGCCAGCCAGGTTTCGAGGCGTTTCCAGAGAACCCGCGTATCCATCGCTTCCGACATGTTTGCCGCTCGTGATCCGATGAGAGTCATTATTAAGGCGCCAGCTTTCCGGCGACTCTACGGGAACTCGATCCGTTCGCCAACCGCTCGGGCCCGCGCGCCTTTATGAATTCTTTACGCCGCGCCTGGCCCGCACATCTCGTTCCTTTACGCCGCTGCTGCCGAGAATGGCGCCAGGCGGACGGTCCGCCGACAAGGAGCGAAATCCATGAGCATTCTCGACGGTGTGTCCCTGGCCCTGGCCACGGGGCTGTTCATCTACCTGCTGGTGGCGCTGTTGCGCACCGGGCGGAGCTAGCGCCATGCAGACCTCCGACTACTGGCTTCTGGGCGTCTTCTTCGTCCTCGTGCTGGCACCGGCGCCCTGGCTCGGCCGCTACCTGTACCGGGCGATGGAGGGCGAGCGCACCCTGCTCAGCCCACTGCTCGGCCCGCTGGAGCGCGGCTGCTACCGGCTCTGCGGGCTCCGGCCCGGAGCCGAACAGGATTGGAAAGGCTACGCGGCGGCGCTGCTGGTCTTCAGCCTGACGTGCCTCGGCTTGCTGTTCGCCATCCTGCTGTTCCAAGGCGTGCTGCCACTCAATCCGCAGGGACTGGCCGGCGTGGAATGGAGCCTGGCGCTGAACACCGCGATCAGCTTCGTCACCAACACCAACTGGCAGGCCTACAGCGGCGAGTCGACGCTCAGCTACTTCAGCCAGATGCTCGGCCTCGGCGTACAGAACTTCGTCAGCCCCGCGGTGGGCCTGGCCGTGCTGGCGGTGTTCTGCCGCGGCATCGCCCGGCGCTCGACGACGGCGGTCGGCAACTTCTGGGTCGACCTGACCCGCGCCACGCTATACGGCCTGCTGCCGCTGTGCCTGCTGCTGGCGCTGCTGCTGGTCTGGCAGGGCGTGCCGCAGACCTTCCAGCCCTACGTCGACGCGCTGACCCTGCAGGGCCAGCCGCAAAGCATTCCCCTCGGCCCGGCGGCCAGCCAGATCGCCATCAAGCAACTTGGCACCAATGGCGGCGGTTTCTTCGGCGTCAACTCGGCCCATCCGTTCGAGAACCCGACGGCCTGGAGCAACCTGTTCGAGGTGGTCTCGATCCTGCTGATCCCGGCGGCGCTGCTGTTCACCTTCGGCCACTACGTCAGGGACCTGCGCCAGAGCCGCGCGCTGCTGGCGAGCATGCTGATCGTCTTCGTCATCGGCCTGGGCCTGACGCTCTACGCCGAGTACCAGCCGAACGCGCTGCTGGCGGGCCTGCCGATCGAGCAGGCCGGCTCGCTGGAAGGCAAGGAAAGCCGTTTCGGCATCACCGCCTCGAGCCTCTGGGCGGTGACCACCACGGCCGCCTCGAACGGCTCGGTCAACGCCATGCACGACAGCTTCAGCGCGCTCGGTTCGTTGATGCCGCTGGCCAACATGATGCTCGGCGAGGTGATCTTCGGCGGTGTCGGCGCCGGCCTCTACGGCATGCTGCTGTTCGTCCTGATCGCCGTGTTCCTCGCCGGGCTGATGATCGGCCGTACCCCGGAATACCTCGGCAAGAAGCTCGAAGCCCGCGAAGTCCGCCTGCTGGTGGCGACCTTGCTGGTGATGCCGGTTGGTGTGCTGGTATTCGGTGCACTCGCCGCCAGCCTGCCCGGCCCGCTGGCTTCGGTGAGCAACCCCGGCCCGCACGGCTTCAGCCAGATCCTCTACGCCTACACCTCGGCCAGCGCCAACAACGGCTCGGCCTTCGCCGGCTTCGGCGCCAACACCGTCTACCACAACCTGATGCTCGGCCTGGCCATGCTCCTCGGGCGCTTCGGCTACCTCCTGCCGGTACTGGCGATCGCCGGCAGCCTGGCGCAGAAGAAGCGCGCGCCGCTGGGCAGCGACAGCTTCCCGACCCACGGCCCGCTGTTCGTCACCCTGTTGACCCTGACCATCCTGCTGGTCGGCGGCCTGACCTTCCTCCCGGCGCTGGCCCTCGGCCCGCTCGCCGAACACCTCAGCCTGCTGGGCCAATAAGGAGCCGACATGACTGGCAACTCGCAGAATCCGGCGCTGACCGGCGCCCCCCAACAGGCCCGCACGCGCCTCTCCGCCCTCTGGCGACCGGCGCTGGTGCAGGCGTTCGTCAAGCTCGATCCGCGGCAGTTGCTGCGCTCGCCTGTGATGCTGGTGGTCGAGCTGACCGCCGTGGTCACCAGCCTGCTGTGTTTCGTTCCGGCGCAGGGCGTCAGCACCGGCCTGGCGCTGCAGATCGCGCTCTGGCTGTGGTTCACCGTGCTCTTCGCCAACTTCGCCGAGGCGCTCGCCGAAGGCCGCGGCAAGGCCCGCGCCGACAGCCTCAAGGCCGGTGGCGAAGGCCTGCGCGCGCGCCGCCGGAATGCCGACGGCAGCTTCGCCGACGTCGCCGCAAGCAGCCTGCGGCGTGGCGACCTGGTGCGCGTCGAGGCCGGCGAACTGATTCCCGGCGACGGCGAGATCGTCGAAGGCATCGGCGCGGTGAACGAGGCGGCGATCACCGGCGAATCGGCGCCAGTGATCCGCGAGTCCGGCGGCGACCGCTCGGCGGTGACCGGCAACACGCGGCTAGTATCCGACTGGCTGCTGGTGCGTATCAGCGCCAACCCCGGCGAGTCGACGCTGGACCGGATGATCGCCCTGGTGGAAGGCGCCAAGCGGCAGAAGACGCCCAACGAGGTGGCGCTGGACATCCTGCTGATCGGCCTGACGCTGATCTTCCTGCTGGTGGTCGCCACGCTGCAGCCGTTCGCCCGCTTCGCCGGCGGCGACCTGCCGCTGGTGTACCTGGTGGCGCTGCTGGTGACGCTGATCCCGACCACCATCGGCGGCCTGCTCTCGGCCATCGGCATCGCCGGCATGGACCGCCTGGTGCGCCTCAACGTGATTGCCAAATCCGGTCGTGCGGTGGAGGCGGCCGGCGACGTGCACGTGCTGCTGCTCGACAAGACCGGCACCATCACCTTCGGCAACCGCCGCTGCAGCGCGCTGTTCGCCGCGCCCGGCGTCAGCGCCATGGCCCTGGCCGAAGGCGCGTTGCTGGCCTCGCTGGCCGACGACACGCCGGAAGGCAAATCCATCGTCGACTACCTGCGCGCGCTGCATCCGCTGCAGGAGCCGCCGCGCAGCGCGGTGACCGCGGTGCCGTTCAGCGCCGAGACGCGGCTCTCCGGGATCGACTGGAACGGCCGGGTGTTGCGCAAGGGCGCGGTGGACTCGGTACTGGACTTCCTCGGCCGCGACCGTGCAGGCCTGGCGCCCGAGCTGGCCCGCGAGATCGACAGCATCGCGCAGAGTGGCGGCA
This sequence comes from Pseudomonas sp. PS02288, assembly GCF_029959715.1. Classification (NCBI taxonomy): domain Bacteria; kingdom Pseudomonadati; phylum Pseudomonadota; class Gammaproteobacteria; order Pseudomonadales; family Pseudomonadaceae; genus Pseudomonas; species Pseudomonas sp. PS02288. The sequence goes on from NZ_JASCPA010000020.1 coordinate 27,120, forward strand.
CGCCGCTGCTGGTCTGCGCCGACGGCGAACTGCTGGGTGCCGTGCACCTCAAGGACGTGGTCAAGCCGGGAATTCGCCAGCGCTTCGCCGAGCTGCGCACGCTGGGCATCCGCACCGTGATGGTGACCGGCGACAACCCGCTGACCGCCGCCGCCATCGCCGCCGAGGCCGGGGTCGACGACGTCATCGCCGAGGCCACGCCGGAGAAGAAGCTGCAACGCATCCGCCAGGAGCAGGCCGAGGGCAAGATGGTCGCGATGTGCGGCGACGGCGCCAACGACGCGCCGGCGCTGGCCCAGGCCGACGTCGGCATGGCGATGAACGACGGTACCCAGGCCGCGCGCGAGGCAGCCAACCTGGTCGACCTGGACTCGGACCCGACCAAGCTGCTCGACGTGGTGCGGGTCGGCAAGGAGCTGCTGGTCACCCGCGGCGCGCTGACCACCTTCTCGGTGGCCAACGACGTCGCCAAGTACTTCGCCATCCTGCCGGCGCTGTTCAGCGGCCTCTATCCGCAGCTCGGCCTGCTCAACCTGATGCAGCTGCACAGCCCGCAGAGCGCGATCCTCTCGGCCATCGTGTTCAACGCGCTGATCATCGTCGCGCTGATCCCCCTGGCGCTGCGCGGCGTGCGCGTGCAGGCCGCCGACGCGGCCAGCCTGCTGCGGCGCAACCTACTGATCTACGGGCTCGGCGGTCTGATCGCGCCGTTCCTCGGGATCAAGGCGCTCGACCTGCTGCTGACGGCCATGGGACTGGCATGACGCGAACGCAGGTTGGCTTGAGCGTAGCGATGCGCCGGTGATGGGGTCGCTGCGCTCAATCCCTCCTACGACGCTGGTGTAAGGCTTTTACCCCCTCTGCCTTTGGGAGAGGGAATCGTCAATGAATCCGGAGAACCCCATGCTCACGCACATCCGCCCCGCCGTTACCCTGCTGGCGCTGCTGACCCTGATCACCGGCGTCGCCTATCCGCTGGCCGTCACCGCCGTCGCGCAACTGGCGTTTCCCGAGCAGGCCAACGGCAGCCTGATCCGCGACGCCGCCGGCGACGTGCGCGGCAGCCGTCTGCTGGGGCAGCCCTTCGACGGCGCCGAATGGTTCCAGCCACGCCCTTCGGCCGGCGCCTTCTCCACCGTTGCCAGCGCCGCCAGCAACCTCTCGGCGAGCAACCCGGCGCTACGCCAGCGGGTCGCCGCCGACGCCGCGCGCCTGCACAGCGAAGCGCCCGGCGCCGTGCCGATGGCCCTGGTCACCACCTCGGGCAGCGGCCTGGACCCCCACCTGCCGCCGGACGCGGTGCGTTTCCAGATCCCCCGCGTGGCCGCCGCCCGCGGGCTCGCCGTGGCCGACCTGGAACGCCTGCTGGAGCGCCACATCGAGCGCCCGCTGGTCGGTCCCGAGGTGGTCAATGTGCTGGCCCTGAACCGGGCACTGAACGACAATCGCTGACCCGTTCCGAGAGCCCGCCATGAGCGATACCGACCGCGCCGACGCCCTGCTCGCCGACCTTCCCGGCGGCGGACGCGGCCGGCTGAAGGTCTTCCTCGGTGCCGCGCCCGGCGTCGGCAAGACCTTCGCCATGCTGCAGGCGGCGCAGGCGCAACGGCGCCAGGGCGTCGCGCTGCGCGCCGGGATCGTCGAGAGCCACGGCCGCGCGGAGACCGAGGCGTTGCTCGCCGGCCTGCCGCAGCAGCCGCTGCGGCGCCTCGACTACCGCGGCCTGAAACTGGCGGAACTCGACCTCGACGGCCTGCTGGCGGCGCGGCCGAAGCTGGTGCTGGTGGACGAGCTGGCGCACAGCAACGCGCCGGGCAGCCGCCACGCCAAGCGCTGGCAGGACGTGCTGGAGCTGCTCGACGCCGGCATCGACGTCTACACCACGGTCAACGTGCAGCACCTGGAGAGCCTCAACGACCAGGTCCGCGACATCACCGGGGTACAGGTGCGCGAAACGGTGCCGGACTGGCTGCTGCAGGACGCCGACGAAATCCTCCTGATCGATCTGCCGCCGCGCGAGCTGCTCGAGCGCCTGCGCGACGGCAAGGTCTACGTGCCGGAACAGGCACGCGCGGCGATCGATGCGTTCTTCTCGCAGACCAACCTCACCGCCCTGCGCGAGCTGGCGATGCACACCGCCGCCGCGCGGGTCGACGCCGACCTCGATCGCCGCTACCGCCAGCAGGGCCAGGAAGCCCCGGCGCTGCGCGGCCGGCTGCTGGTGGGGATCGCCGGCGACGAGCAGGCGCAGCGCCTGGTGCGTCATGCCAGCCGGGTCGCCGAGCGCCGCCACCTGCCCTGGAGCGCGCTGCACATCGACACCGGCAAGCCCGCCAGCGAGACCGCGCGCGCGGCGCTGCAGGCGGCGCAGCAACTGGCCGAACGGCTCGGCGGCGAAGTCGTGCTGTTGCGCGCCGACGACGTGCCGCGCGCGCTGCTCGACCACGCCCGCGAGCGCCGTGCCAGCCTGCTGCTGGTCGGCCATCGCGGGCAGCGCCGGCGCTGGCGGCGCGGTCTCGCCGAACGCCTGTTGCAGGGCGCCGGCACGCTGGAGGTCAGCGTGCTCGGCAGCGAATCCGCACCGCCGCGGGCGCCCCGCACGCGGCCGGGCTGGCGAGGTCGCGACTACCTGCTGGCGATGGGTGCCGCGCTGGCCGCCACGGCGCTGTCGCTGGGCGTCTCGCGGGTGCTGGAGCTGCCGAACATCTCCCTGGTGTTCCTCGCCGCGGTGCTGCTGGTGGCGGTACGCAGCAGCCTGTGGCCGGCATTGGCCTGCGCCGGGTTGTCGTTCCTCGCCTACGACTTCCTGTTCATCCAGCCGACCCTGTCGCTGAGCATCCGCCGCGAAGAGGACGTGCTGACCCTGCTGTTCTTCCTGCTCATGGCCGGCCTCACCGGCGACCTCGCCAGCCGCCAGCGCCACCAGTTGCAGGCGCTGCGCCGGACCCAGGCGGAGACCGGCGAGCTGCTGGAGCTGTCGCGCCGGCTGACCGCCGCCACCGATCGCCAGGCCGTGCTGAGCGCCGCCGCCCAGCAGTTCGCCCAGCACCCGGACGTCGCCATTTGCCTGCTCGGGCGCGACGCCGACGGGAAGTGGCAGGCGCCAGCGGGGGAACATCCGCCGCTCGCCGAACAGGAACGCGCCGCCGCCGACTGGGCCTGGAGGCACGAGCAACCGGCCGGGCTGGGCACCGGCACGCTGCCCAGCGGGCGCTGGTGGTGGCTGCCGCTGAGCGGCGACGGCCAACCGCTCGCGCTGCTCGGCATCGCCCCCCACGACGGCCAGCCGCTGAGCGCCGAACAGCGCCGCCTGTACGCCGCCCTCGGCCAGCCGCTGGCGCAGGCGCTGGCGCGCGCGCAACTGGCGAGCGACCTGGAAGCCGCGCGCCTGCATGGCGAAACCGAGCAACTGCGCAGCGCACTGCTGGCCTCGGTTTCCCACGACCTGCGCACCCCGCTGACGGCCATGCGCGGCTCCATCGACAGCCTGCTGGCGCTGGGCGAACGGATTTCCCCGGCGGATCGCCGCGAACTGCTCGAAGGCACCCGCGACGAGGCCGAGCGGCTTGACCGCTACATCCAGAACCTGCTGGACATGACCCGCCTCGGCCATGGCGGGCTGAAGCTGATGCGCGACTGGGTGGCGCCCGCCGACATCCTCGCCAGCGCGCTGCAGCGCCTACGCCCGGTGCTCGCGCCCTTGCGGGTGGAACTCGAGGTGGCCGAGGACCTGCCGCTACTGTTCGTCCACGCCGCATTGATCGAGCAGGCGCTGGTCAACGTGCTGGAGAACGCCGCGCGCTTCTCGCCGGCGGGCGCGCGGCTGCGCATCGGCCTGGACGCCGACGAAGGCGAGCTGCGCTTCGCCGTGGCCGACCAGGGACCGGGCATTCCCGTGCAGGAGCGCGACAAGGTGTTCGACATGTTCTATACCGCCAGCCGCGGCGATCGCGGCGGCCAGGGCACCGGGCTGGGCTTGTCGATCTGCCTGGGCATGGTCGGCGCGCACGGTGGTAGGGTGAGCATCGGCGACGGCCTCGAAGGGCGCGGCGCCTGCTTCACCCTGCACCTGCCGGTGCACCCGCAACCGCCGCTGGAGGACGAGTGACGCCAATGTCGAGCAGCATCCTGATCGTCGAGGACGAAGCGCAGATCCGCCGATTCCTGCGCATCGCCCTGAGCGCGCAGGGCTACCGGGTGCTCGAGGCGGCAAACGGCACCGACGGGCTGGCCCAGGCCGCGCTGGCGCGCCCGGACCTGATGGTGCTCGACCTCGGCCTGCCGGACATGGACGGCCATGAGGTGCTTCGCGACCTGCGCCAGTGGTCGCGGGTGCCGGTGCTGGTGCTCTCGGTGCGCGCCAGCGAGGGCGAGAAGGTGCTCGCCCTGGATGGCGGCGCCAACGACTACGTGACCAAGCCGTTCGGTATCCAGGAATTCCTCGCCCGCGTGCGCGTGCTGCTGCGCCTGGCCGACGGCCCGCGCGGAGAACCGAGCCTGGACAATGGCCCGCTGCACATCGATTTCGCCGACCGCCGGGTGACCCTGGACGGCGCCGAGGTGGCGCTGACCCGCAAGGAATTCGCCGTGCTGGCACTGCTCGCCCGGCACCTCGGGCGCATGGTGACGCAGCAGCAACTGCTCAAGGACATCTGGGGCCCGACCCACGTCGAGGACAGCCACTATCTGCGCGTGGTGGTCGGCCACCTGCGGCAGAAACTTGGCGACGCGCCGACCCGGCCGCGCTTCATCGTCACCGAACCCGGCGTCGGCTATCGCCTGATCGAACTACCGGCGGCAGCGCCGCCCGAGGAGACCCCATGAGTCCGCGCCTCACCGCCCTGCTGGGCATAGAACATCCGATCATCCAGGCGCCGATGGCCGGCGTCTCCACGCCCCGCCTGGCGGCGGCGGTGTCCGAGGCCGGCGGGCTGGGCTCGCTGGGCGTGGGCGCCAACACCGCGCAGCAGACACGAACGCTGATCGGCGAAACCCGCGCGCTGACCGCGCGGCCGTTCAACGTCAACCTGTTCTGCCACCCGCCCGCGCAGCCCGACGCCGCGCGGGAGGCGGCCTGGCTGAACTACCTGCGGCCGCTGTTCGCCGAGTTCGACGCCGCGCCGCCAGCCGCACTGGGCGAGATATACACTAGCTTCCTGGCCGATGCGCCGATGCTCGAGGTGCTGCTGGACGAGCGCCCGGCGGTGGTGAGCTTCCACTTCGGCCTGCCCCCGGCGGCGACCATCGCTGCGCTGAAGGGCGCCGGCATCCGCCTGATGGCCTGCGTCACCACGCCGGCGGAAGCGACGCTGGCCGAGGCCGCGGGGGTCGATGCACTGGTCGCCCAGGGCGTCGAGGCCGGCGGCCATCGCGGGGTTTTCGACCCGCAGCGCGGCGACGACGGGATCGGCACCCTGGCGCTGGTGCGCCTGCTGGCGCGGCAGACCCGCCTGCCGCTGATCGCCGCCGGCGGCATCATGGACGGCGCCGGCATCGCCGCCGCGCTGGCGCTGGGTGCCGACGCGGTGCAGATGGGCACCGCGTTCATCCTCTGCCCGGAGTCCGCGGCCAACCCGGCCTACCGCGCCGCGTTGCAGGGCGAGCGCGCCGCCCGCACGCGGATCACCGCGACGCTGTCCGGACGCCCGGCGCGCGGCCTGCCCAATCGCCTGTATCGGGATGCCGATGCCAGGCCCGCGCTGCCCGACTACCCGATCGCCTACGACGCCGCCAAGGCGCTGCATGCCGCGGCCAGCGCCCGCGGCAACCACGATTTCGCCGCGCAATGGGCCGGCCAGGGCGCGCCGCTGGCGCGGGCACTGCCGGCCGCCGAACTGATGCGGGTGCTGGTGGAGGAGCTGGAGGCGGCGCGCCTCAGCGCTTGCGCAACCAACTGAGGAAACCGGCCTTGTGCACCGCCACCGGCTTCTGTAGCAGCAGCGACTGGCTGGCCTGCTGGCGGAAATGGTGCAGCCGCGTCATCGCCTCGGCGACCTCGCCCCCTGCCTCCAGGCAGGTCTGGATGTGCACCTTGTCGATCCGGTAGAGCACGCAGGCGGTCAGCGCGGCGAAGCGCGCCTGCGAGGGCTGGCCGGAGATCAGGCTCTCCTCGCCCATGATCTCGCCCGGCCCCATGCGCCCCGCCTCGATCAGCGTCGCGCCATCGGAGACCGACACCCCGATCACCCCAGAACCGATGATCAGCAGGTCCTCGGTGAGGGCGCCGAGGGCGATCACCTCTTCGCCGGCGGCATGGTCCTGGCGCATTAGGTGGCCGCTCAGCTCGTCCTTCTGCGGCCCGCTCAGGGTACGGAAAATCTTCACCTCGTCGAGCAGCGCGCGGGCGCGGGAGATTTCCCGTGGCGCCTGCGCCGGGGCATCCTCGCGCAGCACCGCGGAGGCCTCCAGGTGACGGTAGGCGAGGTCGTAGAGCTGATTGCGCACCGCGGCCTTCTTCGCCATCGCATCGACGAAGCCGGTGAGTTCGTACTCGACGCTGTCGATGCCGGAGCTCTTGATACCGACGCTGGGCCTGGGCGTCGACAGCAGCTCGCTGCAGCCCTGCAGCGCGCGCTCGAGGGCGTCGAGCGCCTTGCGCGGGCGCACCAGTCGCGGCAGCTCCAGACGGATCGACACGCCATGCACGTCGCGCGGGCGGCTCAGGTTGAGGATCTTGGCCTTGGCCGCCACCGAGTTGGGCACCACCGCCATGCTGCCTTGGGCGGTGAGCAGGTGGGTGGAACGCCAGTCAATCTCCACCACCTTGCCTTCGATGCCGTCGATGGAGATCCAGTCGTCCAGCTGATAGGGCTTGGTGGTGTTCAGCACGATCCCGGAAAACACGTCGCCTAGGGTGCTCTGCAACGCCAGGCCGACGATGATCGCCACCGCGCCGGACGTCGCCAGCAGGCCGCGCACCGGCAGTTCCATGACGTAGGCCGCGGCGGCGACGATGGCGACCAGGAAGATGATCGCGCCAAGCACATCCTGCACCAGACGCCCGGTGTGCCCGCCGCGCGGCATCAGCAGCGGCCCGATGACCACCGTGAGGGTGCGCGCGCAGAACAGCCACCAGACGATTTCCAGCACGATGGCGAGCAGGTGCAGCGGAACGTCGTCTGCCCAGGGCGCGGCCTGCAGTGGACTAAGGCCCGCCTCGAAGATCAGCAGGCTGTAGAGCAGGAAGATGCCCAGCCGCGCGGCGATCTTCCACGGCTTGTGGCGCTCGTCGACCAGTTGCCAGGCGAGCAGGTCGATGACCAGCAGGAGCACGGCGCTGATCAGGGGATGGGCGGAAAGGATCGGCAGCATCGCGGCTTCGCTGAGCGTGAAGAGGGATCATTTATAACCGCAATCCGGCGGAAAAGATCGCCCCGCCGCGGGCGCCGCTCAGAGGGTGCGCGGGGCGACCGCCAGCCGGCGCTGGCGACGCTTGTCCAGTGACATCCAGGCCGGCGCCTCGTACAGCCACTTGATGCCCATGGCCTCGAGGATCTTCGCGGCGATCACCGGCAGCACCAGGCCGATCACGCAGCCGGCGAGGATATGCACGGCGACGCTGTCGATGCCGAAGAACTTGCTGAGAATTACGCGGATGCCGCTGCCGGCGAGGATGTGCATCAGGTAGATCGGCATCGACAGCGCACCGAGGGTCAGCACCCATCCGAGCGGTTTGCGCGCCAGCACCATGCAGGCGCTGACGACGAACAGGATGGCGGTCATCGCCACCACCAGCGAGATCACTCCGCGGTCTTCGTAGCGCAGGCCGAGCACGCCGTGGAAGACGTATTCCACCACCACGAAGGCCACCCCGCTGAGCGCCGCGACGAGGCCGGCGCGGCTCTCGATGTGCCCGCGAATGCTGTTGAACCAGACGCCGAAGGCGAAGAACACGAAGTTCTGCGCGATGAAGTTGAAAACGAAGAAGTTCGGCCCGCGGTTCTGGAAGATGTAGATCACCGCGCCCGCCACCAGCAGCGGCAGGAACATCGCGCTGCGCCGGTAGAGCAGCACGCTCAGGGTGAAGATCAGGAACAGCGCATAGAGGAACCAGAACTGCGCGCGCGGGGCCCAGAGCAGGGAGAACACCTTGGCCAGGCTGACGTCGCCGTTGGTGTAGTTGGACAGCAGCGCCTCGATGCAGCCCTGCAGGATCGACCACAGCACGAAGGGGTAGAACACCGTGTCGATCTTGCTGAGGAAGACGCCGTTGGCGCCGCGGTTGCTCATCGAGTGCCAGAAGAACAACCCGGAAAGGAAGAAGAACAACGGCATGTGGAAGCTGTAGATGACGCTATCCACCAGCTTGTGCAGGAAGAAGTGGTCTTCGATGATCCCGGCCGCCAGCAACCCGCGCACCACGTGGCCGTACACGACCAGAACGATGCCGATGGCTTTGCCGTAGTCCACCCAGAGGTTGCGATTGTTCATGAACATCCTTTTCTCGAAAGCCCGTGGAAGTCTCATAACCAGGGCGAAGCGGGACAGGCGCATCGCTGGACGACGGGCGACGCACTCACTCTGCGATCACTCCTGGCCACGGGAGGCCGACTGCCCGGCATTCGTCTCTGCCGAACGGCATCCTTTCAGGAGGTTTCTTCTCGCAACCCGGCTATAGGGCCCAACTTGGAGCGCAAAAAGGTCCGCCGGTTCCGGACGCGGCGACGATCCGGACGAACGTAGCTGTCCGGATACACCGCGCCGAAACCGCCAGTGGGCAGGGGTTTCAGGATTTCTTCGGGCCGATCGCCTCGCAGCTGCCGCTGCCGAGGTACTTCTGCAGCACCGGCCATTGCGGCCGGTCCTTGCCGTCCAGCGGCTCGATGGACATGTGGTAGTTGCGCCCCCACGAAGGCCCGGCGGCCCAGTAGGTCACCGGGATGCAGTTCTGCTGCAGGTAGCTCAGAAGATTGTCCATGATCGGTAGCCAGCGTGGATCGTTGTTGGGCACGCCGAATTCGCCGAGGTGGCCACGCTTGCCGTGCTGGCGCAGCCACTCGACGAAGGGCTCGACGCGCTTGACCACCACCATCGGGTCGTAGTTGTCCGGCATCGCCTGCTTGTACAGCCCGCTGCTGTCCTTGTCGGCGTAGATGTGCGCGGAGAACACCAGGTTGTCCGCCGGGTCGACCAGCTTCAGCAGGTCGTCGTTGAGCCCCGGCCAGCGCTGCGCCGACGACCAGCTGCGGCCTTCGACGTAGATCGTCTTGGTCTTATCGTACTTGCGCACGCCGTCGATGCCGGCCTGGGCGACATCGAACCAGTAGCGCTCGGCGTCGCCATAGGGCTCGTTCATCAGGTCGTAGGCGTACAGCGTGTCGTCTTTCGACCAGCGCTCGGCGATGCGCTCCATCAGATCCTGGTAGGCCTTGATCGGCACATCGGCGTCGCCAATGATCTTGCCGTAGTAGCGCCCGTAGTTGTGCACGTCGAGCATCACGCGGATGCCGTTGGCCTTGGCGTCCTCCAGGGTCTTGTCGATGCGCGCCGCGTAGTCGGCGTCGAAGTCGCCGAACTGCTGCGGCTGCAGGCGCTCCCAGACGATCGAGAAGCGAACCCAGGTGATGCCGCGTTCCTTCCACTGGACGAAATAGTCCGGCGGCGGGAAGAAATAGTTGGTGCCGTGCTTGCCCGGCAGCGTGCCCGGCGAAAAGCCGGCGCCGGCGACGTTGATGCCGACCAGCTGCGGAGGCGCCTCCTGGGCCTGGGCGGCGCTCGCCAGCAAGGTCGCGAACAGCAGCGCACAGAGTTTGCCCCACAGGGTCGAAGCGCTATTCATAGGCTGATCTCCAGTCCGATGGGAACCCACCATGCATTCCCGTGACCACAAGCGACCCGGATACCCCGGCTAGGTTCAAAAATGCCTGGCCAGACGCCTCGCCGCGACACTCGACGAAACGCCGGATACGCCGTGCCGGCGCCGCGTCCACCCGTTCCGATGCGTCTGTTACCGGAGGTTGCCGGAGCCCGACTAGACTTACGTCCAATGTCGAGCGTGCCGGGTGCAGCCGACCATGCGTGCTGAATAACAAGAGCGAGCCAGCCATGAGCAAAGCCGACGCCTTCGCCCAGGCGGGGAAGACCGCCGTGCTGCAGAACATCCACGGCACCATGGAGTTCCTGCAGAAGTACCCGCCGTTCAACCAGATGGAGAACGCCCACCTGGCGTTCATGGTGGAGAACTGCCAGCTGCGCTTCTACGGAAGCGGCGACTCCATCATCAAACCCGCCGACGGCGTGGTGCAACACTTCTACATCGTCAAGCAGGGCCGGGTGCATGGCGAACGCCCGCACAGCGCCCGGCGCGGCACCGAGACCACCTTCGAGATCACCGCCGGCGAGTGCTTCCCGCTGGCCGCGCTGATCGGCGAACGCGCCACGCGCACCGAACACCGCGCCGCCGAGGACACCTTCTGCCTGCAGTTGGGCAAGCCGGCCTTCGTCAAGCTGTTCGGCGTGTCGAGCGTGTTCCGCGACTTCGCCCTGCGCGGGGTGAGCAGCCTGCTCGATCAGGTCAACCAGCAGATCCAGCTGCGCGCCGCGGAAACCCTGGGCGCGCAATATTCCCTGGATACCCGCCTGGGCGAGCTGTCGATGCGCCAGCCGGTGAGCTGCGCGCCGGGCACGCCGCTGCGCGAGGCGGTGCGCCTGATGGACGAGCAGAGCGTCGGCAGCATCGTGATCGTCGACCCCGAGCAGCGCCCGCTGGGCATCTTCACCCTGCGCGACCTGCGCGGCGCGGTGGCCGGCGGCGGCGAGATGAACCAGCCCATCGACGCGCTGATGATCCGCGACCCGTTCCACCTGGCGCCCGCCGCCAGCGCCTTCGACGCCGCCATCGCGATGACCGAGCGGCACATCGCCCACGTCTGCCTGGTCGAGGACGGTCGCCTGAGCGGCGTGGTGTCCGAGCGCGACCTGTTCTCCCTGCAACGCGTCGACCTGGTGCACCTGGCGCGGACCATCCGCCACGCCGGGCGCATCGAGACGCTGGCGGCGCTGCGCCGCGACATCCATCTACTGGTCGATCGCATGCTCGCCCACGGCGCCAGCTCGACGCAGATCACTCACATCATCACCCTGCTCAACGACCACACCGTGTGCCGGGTGATCGAGTTGGTGCTGGAGGAATGCGGCGACCCCGGCGTGCCCTTCACCTGGCTGTGTTTCGGCAGCGAGGGCCGGCGCGAGCAGACGCTGCATACCGATCAGGACAACGGCATCCTCTTCGACGCCGAGGATTCGGCCGATGCCGCGGCGATCCGCGGGCGCCTGCTGCCGCTCGCCGAACGCATCAACGAGGGCCTGGCGCTGTGCGGCTTCACCCTGTGCCAGGGTCGGATCATGGCCGGCAACCCGGAGCTGTGTCTGTCGCGCGCCGAGTGGTCGCGGCGCTTCGCCGGTTTCATCCGCGAGGCGACGCCGGAGAACCTGCTCGGCTCGAGCATCTACTTCGACCTGCGCGCGGTCTGGGGCCCGCCGGAAGGCTGCGACGAGTTGCGCCGCGAAGTGCTGCGGCAGATCGACGACAACCGTCTGTTCCAGCGCATGATGGCCGAGAACGCCCTGCGCCAGCGCCCGCCGGTGGGCCGTTTCCGCGATTTCGTGGTGGCCCGCAAGGGCGCGGAGAAAGACACCCTGGACCTCAAGGTGCAGGGCCTGACGCCCTTCGTCGACGGCGCCCGGCTGCTCGCCCTGGCCCACGGCATCGAAGCCGGCAACACCCTGGAACGCCTACGCCAGCTGGTCGCGCGGGACATCATCGACGCCCAGGACGGCGGCGCCTACGAGGAGGCCTACCACATCATCCAGCTGATCCGCATGCAGCAGCACCAGCAGCAGGCGCGGCAGAACCTGCCCTACTCCAACCGCCTCGACCCGGACACGCTCAACCACCTCGACCGGCGCATCCTGCGCGAATCCTTCCGCCAGGCGCAGCGCCTGCAGAGCAGCCTGGCGCTGAGGTATCAGCTGTGAGATTTTCCTGGCTGAACCGCCGCGCACCGAGCCTGGACGATCGCCAGCGCCGGCGCCTCGAGGCCCTGCCGGGCGTGGCCAGCGGCACGCTGCCGCTGCGCGACCAGCGCTTCGTCGTCCTCGACCTGGAAACCACCGGGCTGAACACCAGCCGCGACCTGGTCCTGGCGATCGGCGCAGTGGTCATCGACGACGGCGCGATACAGCTCGGCCAGCAGTTCGAGCGCACCCTGCAGCGCGACAACCACCAGGTCAGCGAAAGCGTGCTGATCCACGGCATCGGCCCGGACGCGGTGGCCGCCGGCAGCGACCCGGCGGGCGCGCTGCTGGACTTCCTCGAGTTCCTCGGCGACAGCCCGCTGCTGGCGTTCCACGCGCCGTTCGACCAGCGCATGCTGGCCCGCGCGCTGAAACACAGCCTCGGCCATCGGCTGCTGCACCCGTTCATCGACCTCGCCGAGCTGGCGCCGCTGCTGTTCCCCCAGGCGAACATTCGCCAGGGTGGGCTGGACGACTGGATCGCGTATTTCGGCCTGCTGGTGCAGCAGCGCCACAATGCCAGCGCCGACGCCCTGGCCACCGCGGAACTGGCGCTGATCCTGTTCAGCCACGCGCGGCGCCAGGGCATGGACAGTTTCGTCGCGCTGGACGAGCGCCTGGCCGGCTGGCGTCGCCGGCAGCGCGCGCAATCCCTCTAATCCGACTGGCATACCCCGGCATTGCGGGCACCAACGACATTTGCGATCATGTGCGAATAATTCTCGTTTTGCGGCCACCGTGCGCAATGGAGGCTGGTCGTGTCGACCGGGCAATCGCCGAACCACGAGTTAGTCGGACTGCTGTATCGCGGTCATCGCAACTGGTTGCTCGCCTGGTTGCGGCGCAGCCTCAACTGCCCGCAGCGCGCCGAGGACCTCAGTCAGGACACCTTCCTGCGCCTGCTCGCCCGCCAGCACCTGCAAGCACCGCGCGAGCCGCGCGCGCTGCTGCGCACCATCGCCAAGGGCCTGCTGATCGACCACTTCCGGCGCAACGCGCTGGAACGCGCCTATCTGGACGAACTCGCCGCCCAACCCGAGGCGCTGCAGCCCAGCGCCGAGGAACAGTTGCAAATACTGCAGGCGCTGCGTGAGGTCGAGCGCCTGCTCGCCACGTTGTCGACCCGCGCCCGCGCCGCCTTCCTGCACAGCCGCCTCGACGGCTTGAGCCACGCCGAGATCGCCGAGCGCCTTGGCGTCTCGGTGCCACGCGTGCGCCAGTACCTCGCCCAGGGCCTGCGCCAGTGCTACATCGCGCTCTACGGCGAACCGACATGATCGATACCCGACCGGTCAGCGCGCGCGTCCTCGACGAGGCCATCGCCTGGCAACTGAACCTCGGCGCCGGCGATGACGACGGCCAGCAGCAGGCATTCGCCCACTGGCACGCTGCGCATCCGGACAACGCGCGCGCCTGGGCGCAGCTGGGTGGCATCGACCAGCAACTGCACGGCGCCGCGTCGGGCCCCGCGCGACGCGCGCTGCAGCGCGCCGAAGGCGAAGTGCGGCGGCACCTGCGCCGGCTCGGCGGGACGACCCTCGGCCTGCTGCTGATGGTCGGGCTGACGCTCGGCCTGCTCCAGCAGCAACGTCCGCTGAGCGACTGGCTGGCCGATGAAGTCACCGCCAGCGGCGAACAGCGCGACGTCGAGTTGCCCGACCGCACGCGAATCCGCCTGAACAGCCGCAGCGCGCTGGATATCGCCTTCGATGCCCGCGAGCGACGGGTGATCCTGCGCGGCGGCGAGGTGCTGGTGGAAACCGCGCACGGCGACCCGCGCCCGTTCATCGTGCAGACCGCCGAGGGCGACCTCCGCGCCCTCGGCACCCGCTTCCTGGTCCGCCGCGAACCCGAAGGCACGCGTCTGATCGTGCTGAAGTCGGCCGTCGCCGCGCACCCAGGACGGGGAGACGAGGAACGCATCATCGGCGAAGGCCAGCAGGTGCTGATGCGCAACGCCTGGCTCGGCGCCAGCCAGCCCGCGCCGGTCGCCGCGGATGCCTGGAGCCGCGGCATGCTGGTGGTGGAAGAGATTCCGCTGGGCCAGCTGCTCGAACAGCTGGGCGAATACCGTCGAGGTCATCTCGGCCTCGATCCGCGCCTGGAAAATCTGCGCATCACCGGCAGCTTCCCGCTGAACGACAGCGACCTGGCCCTCGCCGCGCTGCCGCCGAGCCTGCCGGTGAGCATCGAGCGGCACACCGACTGGTGGGTGACGGTGGTGCCGGCGGCGACCAAGGAGAAATGACGGGAATGGCGCCGGCGGAAATATTTTCGCCGCGCCCTATCATTTTTCGATCTTGCTTCGGCAAAGGGGCATTGAGATTCATTCTTGTCCAGGAGCCATTCCCGAATGTCCGCGTCGAAAACCCTGTTCCGCCCCAGTCTGCTGGTTGCCGCCATGCTGCTCGCCAGCCAACCCTGGAGCGCCGCACAAGCCCAAGAATCCACTGCCAGCAGCGCCGTACGCACCTACCAGCTGCCGGCCGCACCGCTGGCCAACACGCTCAACCGCATCGCCGGTGAAGCCGGGCTGACCCTGAGCATCGACCCGGCACTGAGCGCCAGCCGCACCTCCAACCCGGTACAGGGCCAGTTCGACGCCCAGAGCGCCCTGCGCGAGGCCCTGCGCGGCACCGGCCTGCAACTGCAGCGCAACGCCGCCGGCGTCTACAGCCTCGACGAGGTGCAAGAGAGCGGCGCCTTGCTGCTTTCCGAATCCAGCGTCACCGCCAGCGCCGCGGCGCCCGTCGACGGCAGCGCGGCCGCCGGCTACCGCGTCGACGCCGCGAAGAACGTCGGCGCGCTGGGCGGCATGAGCCTGCAGGACACGCCGTATTCGATCAGCGTCGTTTCCAGCGACCAGTTGCGCAACACCCAGACGACCTCCACCGACGACGTCTTCAAGCGCAACCCGTTCACCCAGCTCTACTCGCCGAAGAACGCCGGCTACGCCAGCGCCGTGGCGATCCGTGGCTTCAGCAGCGCCGGCAACCTGAACGTGGCCACCGACGGCCTGCGCTTCAGTACCGATTCCGACAGCAACAACTTCGTCGAGGAGATGGAGCAGATCGAGGTCCTCACCGGCCTCTCCGGCTTCCTCTACGGCCCCGGCAACCCCGGCGGACTGGTCAACTACGTGCTCAAGCGGCCGACGGCCGAGCGCTACAACAGCGTCACCCTGGGCAACGCCGGCGGCGAGAACTACTACCTGCACGGCGATTTCGGCGGCCCGATCGACACCGAAGGCCGGTTCGCCTATCGCCTCAATGTGCTGACCCAGGATGGCGAAACCGCCATCGACCTGCAGAAGCGCCGCCGCGAGATGGTCAGCCTGGCGCTGGACTGGAACCTCAGCGACGACCTGCAGATCCAGTTTGACGCCTCGCACAAGAAGAGCGAGACGCGCGGCCTGAGCAGCTACTGGTTCGTCCAGGACGGCGCTCGCCGCCCGGATGCGGACGACCTGGACAACGACCGGCTCTACAGCCAGAAGTGGGCGTTCTCGGACTCGGAAAGCGACCGCGTCGGCAGCCGCTTCAACTGGCGCCTGAACGATGTCTTCAGCCTGCGCGGTGCGCTCGCCTACACCGAGTACACCCAGGAATACACCTACACAGGCCCGACCATTTACAGCACCTCGCCACCGGTATCGGCACCGGGCAACTATACCCAGCCGCTGTATGCCTACGCCCCGGTGGACAACGCCGAGACCTCCGGCTACCTTTTCCTCGACTCGGCGTTCGCCACCAGCGCCATCGGGCACAAGGTGACGTTCGGCTACCAGGGCAACATGCGCCGCGTGAAGCAGCACATCGACCACGCGTACCCGTCCTATCCCCAGTTCTCGGTGGTCGGCGACATCCCGCTCGAAGAAACCCCGCAGGTCGACAAGCCGTCCTACAGCATCGGCAACAGCGACAAGCACCTCTACAGCACCAACGAAACCCGGAACCTGCTGATCGGCGACGTAATCACCTTCAACGACCAGTGGTCGACGATCGTCGGTTTCACCCACAGCAAGATCGACACCTTCACCAACGACTTCGTCTACGGCAGCGGTGTGAGCACCTACGCCAAGACCAAGACCTCGCCGAACTACTCGCTGATCTTCAAACCGCTGCCCTGGCTGACCACCTATGCGACCTACATCGAAGGCCTGGAAGCCGGTGGCGCCACGACCCTCAACGGCCGCTCCATCGCCCTGCCGCCGGAAGTCAGCGAGCAGTACGAAATCGGCGCCAAGGCCACCTGGGGCGATGCGCTGTTCACCGTGGCGCTGTTCAACATCGACAAGCCCAACTACATCACCAACTTCGTCTACACGCCTAACGGCCGCCAGGAAAACACCGGGCTGGAATTCGGCGTCACCGGCAGGGTGACCTCCAACCTGACCCTAGTCGGCGGCCTCACCCTGCTCGACCCGCAGGTGAAGAAGTCCAACGTGGCGGCGAACGACGGCAACAAGCCGACCAACGTGGCCTCGCAACTGGCCAAGGTCTACGCCGAGTACGACCTCGACGCCCTGCCCGGCTTCGCCTTCACCGGCGGCGCCTACTACACCGGCAAGCAGTACAGCGACGAGGCCAACGACCACAGCCTGCCATCCTTCACCACGTTCGACTTCGGCGCGCGCTACAGCATGCCAGTGGCGGACAATAAGCTGACCCTGCGCACCAACGTCAGCAACCTGGCGGACAAGTCCTACTGGCTGAACAGCTACTACCTGGGCGATCCGCGCACCCTGACCTTCTCGGCGGAAATGGAGTTCTGAACCGCCGCTGCCCCGCTTCGCGCGCGAGCCGCTCCGGGAGCCGGCTCCGGCGTTTTCCACGGAATCCCCGATGCACGCCAAGACAATCCGCCTCTGGTCCTTCGTCCACACCTGGAGCAGCCTGATCTGCACGCTGTTCCTGCTGATGCTGGCGCTGACCGGCCTGCCGCTTATCTTCCACCACGAGATCGACCACCTGCTCGGCGATGCGCCCGCGCTGCGCGAGCTGCCGGCGGATACGCCGCACCTGGACCTGCAGCAACTGATACAGGCCGCCGAGGCGTACCGGCCCGACGAGGTGGTGCAGTACCTCGCCTGGGAAGACGACGAGCCCGACGCGGTAATGGCGATCAGCGCGGCCACGGCGGGCAGCGATCCGAACGATTCGCACACCTTCCTGCTCGATGCGCGCACCGGCGAGGCCCTGGAAATGCCTTCGGCGAATGGCGGCCTGATGCTGTTCATCCTGCGCCTGCACGTCGACCTGTTCGCGGGGCTGCCGGGCAAGCTGCTGCTGGCGTCCATGGGGCTGCTGTTCATCGTCGCCCTCATCTCCGGCGTCGTGCTCTACGCGCCCTTCATGCGCCGCCAGCGGTTCGCCCAGGTACGCCGTGACCGCTCCACCCGACTGCGCTGGCTGGACCTGCACAACCTGATCGGCATCGTCACCCTGGTCTGGGCGCTGGCGGTCGGCGTCACCGGAGTGATCAGCGCCTGTGCCGACCTGCTGATCGCCGCCTGGCGGCAGGACGCGCTGACCGCGATGCTGGCGCCCTACCGCAACGCCCCGCCGCTCGGCGAACGCGCGCCGGCCAGCCGGCTGCTGGAGATCGCCCGCACGGCGGCGCCCGACAGCCAGCCGAATTTCATCGCCTTCCCCGGCACACGGTTCTCCAGCGAGCACCACTACACCGTGTTCATGAACGGCAACACGCCACTGACCTCGCACCTGTTCACCCCGGTGCTGATCGATGCGAAGACCCTCGGCGTCACCGCGGTGGTCGCGCGGCCCTGGTACATGGACGCGCTGGGCATGTCGCAGCCGCTGCATTTCGGCGACTACGGCGGCATGCCGATGAAGGTGCTGTGGGCCGTGCTGGACGTGCTGACGATCATCGTCCTCGGCAGCGGCCTGTACCTCTGGTGGGTGCGCCGGCGCGTGCCCATGGGCAGCCCTCGAACGGCCGGGGCGGAGGCATGAAGCGCCTGCGCCACTCGACCTTCGCCCTGCCCGCGCTGGTCGGCCTGGGCAGCGCCATCGGCCTGTTCTGTGCACTGCTCGGCGACGGTGTGTGGGACGCGGTGGCCTGGCTCGGCCTCGGTATTCCGGCGTTGCTCGGGAGCTGGCCGTTGCTGCGCCGCGGACAAAATAAGGGCGCCCCGTTTAAACGGGGCGCCCTGCTCTGGCACAGACGTCAGTGATCGATGGCCGCGCCGGCACCGCGCGGAACGCGAATATCCTCGATCAGGTGCTGGATGTCCTCCGGCGGTGGCGCGGTCATGCGCGATACCGCGAGCGCGACGATGAAGTTGAAGATCATCCCCAGCGTACCGATGCCCTCCGGCGATATGCCGAACCACCAATCCGCGGCGGTTGCCGTGGGATTGATGAACTTGTAGTAGACGATGTAGCTGAAGGTGAACGCCAGGCCTACCACCATGCCGGCGATCGCACCTTCCTTGTTCATCCGCTTGGAGAAAATGCCCATGACGATGGCCGGGAAGAAGGACGCCGCGGCAAGGCCGAAGGCGAAGGCCACCACCTGGGCGACGAACGCCGGCGGGTAGATACCGAACAGGCCGGCAATCACCACCGCGACACCCGCGGCGATCCGTGCGGCGAGCAGCTCCTTCTTCTCACTGATGCCCGGCATCAGGTTGCTTTTGAGCAGGTCATGGGAAATCGATGTCGAGATCACCAGCAGCAACCCCGCCGCCGTGGACAGCGCTGCCGCCAGCCCCCCGGCGGCGATCAGCGCAATGACCCAGCCCGGGAGCCCGGCGATCTCCGGGTTGGCCAACACCATGATGTCGTTGTCCACGTAAAGCTCGTTGGCGGCCGCCGTACCCTGATTGGACAACACGCGCTGGCCCACCTCGCCGCGCTCGGCAGTGAAGGTCGGCTTGCCGGCGAAGGCGGCGCCGGGCCCGTACTGGATGACGCCGTCATCGTTCTTGTCCATCCAGGCAATCAGCCCGGCGCTTTCCCAGGTCTTGAACCAGCCGGGCACCTGCTCGTAGCTAACGTTGGGGACACTGGTGAGAAGGTTGGTGCGGGCAAACGCGGCAACCGCCGGGGCCGTGGTGTAGAGCACCGCGATGAACAGCAGCGCGTAACCGGCCGACTTGCGCGCATCCTTCACCGTCGGGGTGGTGAAGAAACGCACGATCACGTGGGGCAGGCCAGCGGTACCGACCATTAGCGCCATGGTGATGAAGAACACATCGGTGGTCGACTTGGTGCCGTTGGTGTAGGCCGCGAATCCCAGCTCCGCGCCCAGCCCGTTGAGACGTTCCAGCACACTCTGCCCGGTGCCGAGGACTTCGCTGCCGAAGCCCAACTGAGGGATCGGATTACCGGTGATCATCATCGAGATGAAGATCGCCGGGACCATGTAGGCGAAGATCATTACGCAGTACTGCGCCACCTGGGTGTAGGTGATGCCCTTCATCCCGCCGAGCACGGAGTAGAAGAACACGATGGCCATGCCGATCATCACGCCGGTGTTGATGTCCACCTCGAGGTAGCGCGAGAAGACGATGCCCACGCCACGCATCTGACCGGCCACGTAGGTGAAGGAAATGAAGATCACGCAGATCACCGCCACCACCCGCGCGGTCTGCGAGTAGTAACGCGTACCGATGAATTCGGGCACGGTGAACTTGCCGAACTTGCGCAGGTACGGCGCCAGGCACATCGCCAACAGCACGTAACCGCCGGTCCAGCCCATCAGGTAGACCGAGCCGTCGTAGCCGGCGAAGGCGATGATCCCGGCCATGGAGATGAAGGATGCCGCCGACATCCAATCGGCGCCGGTGGCCATGCCATTGAGTATCGGATGCACGCCCTTGCTGGCGACGTAGTACTCGCTGGTGGAAGCCGCGCGGGTGTAGAGCGCGATGCCGATGTACAGCGCGAAGGTGGCGCCGACGACCAGGTAGATCAGGGTCTGGGTATCCATGCGTGGGCCCTCACTCTTCGTGGACGTCGTACTTGCGATCGAGCTGATTCATCTTCCACACGTAGAAGAAGATCTCGATCACGAAGACGTAGATGGCACCCTGCTGGGCGAACCAGAACCCGAGCGGGAAACCGAAGAAGGAAAAGGCGTTGAGCGCATCGACCATGAGCACGCCGAAGAGAAACGAGACGACGAACCAGATGACCAGCAGGATGAGCATCCAGCGCAGGTTTTCTTTCCAATAGGCGCGTGCGGCTTCTTGCTTGCTGAAAGACATGTCGGATCTCCTGTTATTGTTTTTGTTATCGCTTCAGGAACCTAGCAGCCACGCGGACGCCCGCCGTTCGACGTTGGTCGAACGCCGATTTCCACGCTCAGGGCTTAATGTGTCTAGTCCGCGGCTTGCAGGCGCACCGCCCGCCCGTTCCGGCGCGCGGATGGAAACATCCACTAACACTAAGGCCGCGAAAGGCGCGCAGGACACCGTCCGCGGACGTATCCGGTCGCCTGGGCGCACGCCTCAGTCAGATCAGCTACGGACGACCAGCGGCACTGCCAACAGCGTCAGGCCGATGCCGGCCAGCAGCAGGTCGCTGTCGACGAAGTAGGGGAAAATCATCAGGGCGATGCCGCAGACCAGCGGCACACTCTTGCCCCGCTTCTTGCCGTAGATGAAATAGGCCAGGCCGAAGGCGCTGAACAGCAGCCCCCAGAGCAGCGAGGCGGTGTCCATCAGCGCACCCTCAACCAGACCCAGCCGGCCGCCGCGCCCAGTACCATGCCGAGCCAGGCGACCGGCAGCGGATCGCCGGAAATCAGGTAGCCGGCGACGCCGGCGATGGCAAAACCGACCAGGCCGGAACGCAGGAGAAAGCGCTGTCGGGAAAGCTGTTTCCGGCGCGCCTCGCCCTCATCCTGCGAGGGCGCCGCAGGCCGTGCGGAAAGGTGCTTGTGCTGCTCGTTGCGTTCGTTCATGCAAAACCCGTGGTGGCCACCGGGCAGCTGTCCCGGCGCGACGACGCTAACCGCATCGCCACGGGGCTGTCCACCGGGAGGCAGGGTTTCACAGATTGAACGCGGGGACGTGCAAGGTGCCAGGGCTGGCGCGCAAGGCGGCCGGCGGGCGGCGCTCGCCGTCAGGCGGAAGAAGGCAGACGATCGGATGCGCGCATCAGGCGTCGTTACGCTCTTTCCACTTCGGGTTCACGTATAGACCGCCGAGGAAAAAGGCGACCAGACCGGCCCACAGCAAGATGTCTAGCAGCATGAGGAATGTCCTGTCCTGACTGGCTCTCAAGGGTTATGACGCCGGCGAAACGAAATGGTGCCGCTTCGCTTCGTCGCCTCCCGTCGGCTCAGCTCAGCTGGAAACGCCCGGTGTTGCGCCGCAGCCCCTCGCTGCCACGCTGCATCTGCTCCGCCGCGCCGCTGACCGACTGCGCGCCGCTCAGCAACTGGCTTGCCGCCTGGTCGATCTGCTGGATGTTGCCGCTCACCTCGTCCGCCGTGGCGGCCTGCTGCTCGGCGGCGGTGGCGATCTGTGCGAGGCGGTCGCTGACGCGCTGCACGGATTCGGCGATGTGCTCCAGATCGCCGCCCATCGCCAGCACGCTGCCGACGTCGCCCTCGGCCTGGCGGTTGGCTTCCTCCATCAGCGCCACCGCCTGGCCGACCACGCTCTGCAGGTCGCCGACGGTCTGGCCGATTTCCTTGGTCGACTCCTGGGTACGCTGCGACAGGCTGCGCACTTCGTCGGCGACCACCGCGAAGCCGCGGCCCTGCTCGCCCGCGCGGGCCGCCTCGATGGCCGCGTTGAGCGCCAGCAGGTTGGTCTGCTCGGCGATGCCCTTGATCACGTCGACGATGCGGTTGATTTGCTGCGCCTGTTCGCGCAGTTGCCCAAGGGTGACCGAGGCCTCGCCCAGGCGCTCGCCGAGCTGATGCATGCTGGCGCCGGTCCGCGTGCTGCGCTGACGGCTCTGCATGGCGACTTCGCGAGTCTGCACGGCGTCCACCGCCGCTTCCTCGCAACTCTGCGCGACGCTCTGCGCGGTGGCGGCAAGTTGCGTCGCGGCGGTAGCGATTTGGCTTAGCTGGACCTGCTGCTGCTCGACTTCGCCGAGGGAATCCTGCGCCTGGGCATACAGCCGGTGCACCGTGTCGCCGAGCTGGTGGCTCTCGTCGTCGACGCCCTTCAGGCTGTCGCGCAACTGCAGGACGGCGGCGTTGAGGGCCAGCGCGATCTGCGCCAGGTCGTCCTCGCCATGCACCGCGACGCGCACACGCAGGTCGCCGTCGCGCAGCCCCTGGGCCGCCTCGGTGATGCCCGCCGTGCTGCGACGGATCGAGGCGTTCAGGCACAGCAGCACGTAGAGCGCAATCAACGCCAGCGCGGCGAAGGCGCCGATCACCTGCAGCAGGCTGTGCAGCGCGTCCTCCCGGTGGCTGGCCATGCGCCCTTCGAACACGTCGTAGAGCGCCTGCTGCAGACCGAGCAACTGGTCGCGCAGGGTGTCGCTGGCGGCGGCGAACGGCGCCGGGGCGATGGCGATCGGGTTGCTCTCGAAGACCTCGCGATCGATGCGCTGGGTATAGGCGTCGAGGCCCTGCAGCGCGGTGTCGTAGGGCTGGCGCAGGCCGGGCATCACCCAGGGCGCATCCTGGGCGAGGGTGGCGGCGGCCTTCTGCAGGCTGGCGCGGGAATCGTCCAGCGCGCGACGCAGGTCGCGGATCACCACCCGGCTCTGCAGGGTGAAATGCTGCGAGACGACAGCGCCGTGGCCCTGGGCGAAGAAGCTGCCGAGACGCTCCAGCGCACGCGGCAGGTTGGCGGTGAGCTGATCCATCATCAGGTAGGTGTCGAGCCACGGGTCGAGGATCAGGCCGCTGTCGGTGGCGACCTGGTCACGCAGGCGTTGCAGTTGCAGGAGGAATTTCTGATAGCGCTCGAGCCCGTCGGGCAGGGCCATCTTGCCCAGCCGGTCGACCGCCAGCTCGCTACGCAAGCCCTGCAGCGTCTGCAGATGCTGGTCGGTCTGCGCGGTGAAACCTTCCTGGGCGATGCGCCGGGCGGCCTCCTGCATGGCGCGGTCGAGTTCGCCGGCCTGCTGCTCGAAACCCGCTTTGGCCGGCTCCTCGGTGCCCTTCCAGCGGGCGAACAGGTTGCGCTGCTCGACCATCGCCTGCTGCACCGCGTCCAGGGCCTGCATCGCACGCATGCCGCCGCGCTCCTTCGCCACCACGTCCAGTTTGGCGGTGAAATCGCTGACGATCACCCAGGCGGCGAAGCACAGGGGCAACACGAAAAGCAGGAACAGCAACTGAAACTTGCGCGCGAAACTGAAGCGTTCCAGAACGCGCATCCCCGGTAACAATAGAGCGCCCATCAGCACACCTCGACAACGATCACGCCAGTCTTCTGGCGCCATGATGTCGTAATGCTAGCAAGTTGCGGGCCGCCTGGCTGCGCAGTTGGTCGTGAGGCTCAGCATTCCGGCTTGCGGGTGGTGAAGCGCCGCGCCGGGTCCACCGCCGCGCCCAGCTCGCGCAGGGTCTTGGCGCCCAGCAGCAGCGGATAGATGAAGTTGCTGCGGTCCGCCAGGTTGACTTCGACGGTCTCCTTGACGGTGCCCAGGCACAGTTCGAGATCGATCACCGGACGCTTGCTGACCTCGACCCCGGCGTCTTCCTCCTCGTCGGCGGATTGCTCGCCCGCACGGTTCTTGATCTTGCCGATGCGCGCCAGCCTATGCTCGTAGAGCGTGTCGTCGGCACCCTTGCTGGCCAGGCGGAAACGCACCCAGTCCTCGCCATCGCGCTCGAAGCGCTCGATGTCCTTGGCCGACAGCGAGGCGTTCAGCGCACCGGTATCGAGCTTGGCGCGCAGGGTCTTGCCCAGTTCCGGCAAGCGTACGTACTCGTTGCGCCCATAGAGGGTCGGTTGCTCTTGCTCATCGGCGACGGCGGGCAGCACGGCGCTCAGGGCCAGCAGGGCGAGAATGGCTTTCACGCAGGTTCTCCAAAAGGCGCGGATAGTCTAAGACGGCGGCTGGCGGACGGGGTTCAGCGCAGCGGGCGCACAGGGTACGCCGCTCGCGGCGTCACGCGGAAGGGTGACCGCCTCAGAGAGCGGGAGAGGCGACTCCCGACCAGAGCTCGTCGAGGTCGCGGAACCCCCACTGCGCCGGGGATTCGCGGCCGACGATCTTGTCGCGGCCGACCAGCTTGGCCAGGTCGACGACCTCGCGCGCCAGGTGCGTATTGGTCTTGGCGTTGAAGAACACCCGCACTCGTGGCGACAGCAAGGATTTCTCGTTCTGTTCGATGACCACGCCCAGGCGGCCGCTGTCCAGGCGCACCAGCGAGCCGACCGGATAGATGCCGACCGATTTGACGAACGCCTGGAACACCGTTTCGTCGAAATGCCGGTGACACCACTCGGCCATCTTGCGGATCGACTCGGCCGGGTCCCAGCCGCGCTTGTACGGGCGGTTGGAGGTGATCGCGTCGTACACGTCGCAGACCGCGGCCATCCGCGCGAAAAGGCTGATCTGATCGCCGGCCAGACGGTGCGGATAGCCGGTTCCGTCGATCTTCTCGTGGTGGTGCAGGCAGACGTCGATCACCAGCGCGCTGACCTGCTTGCACTCCAGCAGGATGTCGGTGCCGGCCTGTGGATGGTCGCAAACGCGGCGGAATTCCTCGTCGGTGAGCTTGCCCGGCTTGTTCAGCACTTCGCTGGGGATCGCCATCTTGCCGATGTCGTGCAGCAGGCCGGCGACACCGGCCTCCTGGATATGCGCATCGCTCAGCTCAAGCTGGCGCGCCAGCGCGATCATCAGCGCGCACACCGCCACCGAGTGCATGTAGGTGTATTCGTCGGCGCTCTTCAGGCGCGCCAGGCTGATGAGCGCGTGCGGATGGCGTATCACCGAGGCGGTGATGTCCCGGACCAGCTGGCCGACCTGCTCGACGTTCACCGCCTGGCCCATCCGCGCGTCCTGGAACATCTCCATCACCGCCCGCCGCGAGTGCGAGCAGAGCTTCTGCGCGCGGGCGACTTCCTCCTCGAGGCTGGCGCGCGGCGGAGGCACCGTCGGCGTCGTCACCGCGGCCAGCAAGCGCGCATCGGTCTGTGCCTTGACCTCGTCGACGGTCTCCCCACCCGGCACGTCCAGCCCTTTGGCCGTGTCGATCCACAGCTCGCCGATGCCGCTGTCGCGGATGCGTTGCAGATCCTTAGGGTTCTCGAGGAGAAACCGGCTCTTCCAGAAGGGGTGCTCCATCCATGAGCCGGAAAATTCGTGAATGAACATGCCGATACGCAGTTCGGTCAAAGCGATACGTTTAAGCACGCTGGCACCCGATGAGAATGACCGTATGGTCGCGCCGCCATGATGGCTCAAAGGCATCGCTGCATAAAAGCCCTGTAACGCCATTGGCTTGGGACGAGCGCCGGCGCTGGGTATGATTCCCCGACCGCACATAGCCAAGGAGAAGAGGCCGATGAGAGCCCCGCTAACCGGCGTCGTCACCACCCTTCTGCTGCTGTTCAACACCCTCGTCCTGATCGGCCCGCTGCTGCTGATCGCCCTGTTCAAACGGATCGCGCCGAACCAGGCGCTGCGTGATCGCTGCTCGCGCGGGGTGATGTGGGTCGCTGAGACCTGGGCCGAAATCGACAAGGCGATCTTCGCCCTGTGCACGCCGACGCACTGGGACATCCGCGGCGGCGGCGAGCTGCGCATGGACACTTCCTACCTGGTCATCAGCAATCACCAGTCCTGGGTCGACATCCCGGCGCTGGTGCAGGCCTTCAACCGCAAGACGCCCTACTTCAAGTTCTTCCTGAAGAAGGAGCTGATCTGGGTGCCCTTCCTCGGCCTTGCGTTCTGGGCGCTGGACTACCCGTTCATGAAGCGCTACTCGAAGGCCTTCCTGGAGAAGAACCCGCACCTGCGCGGCCAGGACCTGGCCATCACCCGCGCCGCCTGCGAGCGCTTCAAGCGCCTGCCGGTGACCGTGGTCAACTACCTCGAAGGCACGCGCTTCACGCCGGCCAAGCGCGCGGCACAAGGCTCGCCCTACCGTCACCTGCTCAAGCCCAAGGCCGGCGGCGTGGCCTTCGTCCTCGCCGCGCTGGGCGAGCAGCTGGATGCCATCCTCGACGTCACCCTGGTCTACCCGCAGACGCCCACGCCAGGCTTCTGGGACCTGCTCTGCGGGCGGGTGCCGCGGGTGATCGTGGACATCCGCACGCTACCGCTGGACCCCGCGCTGTGGCGCGGCGACTACGAGAACGACCCCGACTTCCGCCGGCAGGTGCAGGAATGGGTGAGCGGGTTGTGGGCGGAGAAGGATGAACGGATCGAGCGGCTGAAGGCGGAGGCTGAGCCGTCAGGCCGTAGGTTGGGTTGAGCGCAGCGATACCCAAGTCATGCCGCGAGGCGATGGGTGTCGCTTCGCTCGACCCATCCTACGGTGCTGCACAGCTGCAAAAAGTCCAAACCTCCTCAACCCGGCTGCATCAACTCCACCGCCTCGCGATCGGCCGCGCGCCGCTCGGCGCCGTCCATCTGCGTGCAATCGAGCATCACCAGTTCCACGTGCCCCGCACGCTGGTCGGTACGCAGGTCGATCTGGCAGAAGCCGTGCTTCTGGTAGAACGCCACTGCCTCGCTGTTGCGCTCGTAGACCGACAACTCCAGCCCGTCGGTCATGCTGCGCGCCTTCTCCAGCAGCGCCGAGCCGATGCCCTGGCCATGTTCGGAAGGGCTGACGAACAGCGCGGCTAGGATGTGTTCCTGCAAGGCGAAGAACCCGAGCGGCCGGCCGTCACGCTCGTAGAGCCAGACGTCCGCGCTGGGGAGATAGTGGTCGCGCATGTCCTCGAATTTGCCTTCCCAGAAGGAGGGTTCGATGAAGTCGTGCGCCTGTTGCGTGGCTTCGAGCCAGATGTCGAGCAGGGCCGGCAGATCGGCCGGGGTCGCTTTCCTGATCATCCTGAAAGTCTCCATTTGTCGATCGATACGGGGTACCGCGCCCTCCGGGCAGACATGTGTTCCTTTGTTCCTTCCCGAGCGCCGTTTGCCCGGCGCTCACGGCTTTGAGCGTCGGAGCCTGCCCGGTGTTCCCCCGCATCGCCTGTCGGCCACGCTGGCGCAACTCATCGAACGCCTCTATCGCCGCATCGGTCCTAACGATTAGACGGGGTGCGACAATCTGCCCTAGTCTCGTTTCCATAACGACACCGAGCCTTGCCTATGAACGCCCCGAGACGTTCAACGGTGCGCCGCCTGCCCGCGCCCGTTGCCGCCGCCAGCCAGCGTTACCGGTTCCATGGCCTGGACGACCAGGCCGAAAGCCCTGCCGAACTGGCCGAGGAAATTGCCCTGGCGATTTCCTACAACGGCCTGAACCAGGCGGTGATGCTGGTCTCCCCCGCCGACTTGGAGGACTTCGTGGTCGGCTTCAGCCTCGCCGCCGGCATCGTCGCCTCGCCCGACGAGCTCTACGACATCGTCATTTCCGGCGACGGCGACGCCCGTCAGGCGCAGGTGCAGATCGCCAGCCGCGCCTTCTGGCAACTCAAGCGGCAACGCCGCAACGTCGCCGGCAGCAGCGGCTGCGGGCTGTGTGGCGTCGAGGCGCTGGAACAGGCGCTGCCTGACCTGCCGGTACTGACGCCGACCCCGCTGCCGCCGGCACAGTGGCTGGACGGCCTGCGCCAACGCATCGGCGAATTCCAGCCGCTGGGCCAGCACTGCGGCGCGGTGCATGCGGCGCTGTTCATGGATGAGCGGGGCGCACTGCTGCTGGGCCGCGAGGATATCGGTCGGCACAACGCCCTGGACAAGCTGATCGGCGCACTGCAACGCCAGGCCATCGCCACGAGGGGCGGAGTGGCCGTGGTCACCAGCCGCTGCAGCCTGGAACTGATCCACAAGGCGCTGCGCGCCGGCCTTCACAGCCTGGTCAGTTTCTCCTCGCCCACCGGCCTCGCCGTGCAGTGGGCGCAGCGGCACAACCTGAACCTCATCCATCTGCCCCAACACAGCGCGCCACGGGTCTACAGCCCGGCGCTCCGCGAAGACGAATCGCCGACATGAGCCTGCAAAAGATCGATCCGCAGTACCGACCCTACAAAGGCCCGGCCGCCGGCTGGGGTGCGCTGGCCAGCGTCACGCGCTTCTGGCTGGACAGCAAACAGCCGTTCAAGAACCTCCGCGCGCTGCTCAAGACCAACCAGAACGGCGGTTTCGACTGCCCGGGCTGCGCCTGGGGCGACTCGCCGGAGAACGGCATGGTCAAGTTCTGCGAGAACGGTGCCAAGGCGGTCAACTGGGAAGCCACCAAGCGCCGCGTGGACGCCGCCTTCTTCGCCCGCTACAGCGTCAGCCAGTTGCGCGAGCAGAGCGACTACTGGCTCGAATATCAGGGCCGGCTGACCCAGCCGATGCGCTACGACGCGGCCAGCGACCGTTACCTGCCGATCGACTGGGACGCCGCCTTCGCCCTGATCGCCGAGCACCTGCACGCGCTGGAAAGCCCCGACCAGGCGGAGTTCTACACCTCCGGGCGGGCCAGCAACGAGGCGGCCTACCTCTATCAGCTGTTCGTCCGTGCCTACGGCACCAACAATTTCCCGGACTGCTCGAACATGTGCCACGAGGCCAGCGGCGTGGCCCTCGGGCAAAGCGTCGGGATCGGCAAGGGCAGCGTGACCTTCGCCGACTTCGAGCATGCCGACGCCATCTTCGTGCTCGGCCAGAACCCCGGCACCAACCACCCGCGCATGCTCGAACCGTTGCGTGAAGCGGTGCAGCGCGGCGCCCAGGTGGTCTGCTTCAACCCGCTCAAGGAGCGCGGCCTGGAACGTTTCCAGAACCCGCAGAACGTGGCGGAAATGCTCGCCAACGGCTCCGAACCGCTGAACACGGCGTTCTTCCGCCCGGCGCTGGGCGGCGACATGGCGGCGGTCCGCGGCATGGCCAAGTTCCTCCTGCAGTGGGAGCGCGAGGCCCAAGCCAAGGGCGAGCCGGCGGTGTTCGACCACGCCTTCATCGCCGAGCACACCGACGGCATTGACGCCTACCTGGCCGAGCTGGATGACACCTCCTGGGCGCAGATCGAGCAGCAGTCCGGTCTCACCCTGGCGGAGATCGAGCAGTCCGCGCGCATGTACCGGCGCGCCGAGCGAGTGATCGTATGCTGGGCGATGGGCATCACCCAGCACCGTCATTCGGTGCCGACCATCCAGGAGATCGTCAACCTGCAACTGCTGCGCGGCAACCTCGGCAAGCCAGGCGCCGGCCTCTGCCCGGTACGCGGCCACAGCAACGTGCAGGGCGACCGCACCATGGGCATCAACGATCGCCCGCCGGCAGCACTACTCGATTCGCTGGAAAAACGCTTCGCCTTCAGCGTGCCGCGGCACAACGGCCACAACACCGTGGAAGCCATCGAAGCGATGCTGGAAGGCCGCGCCCGGGTGTTCATCGGTCTGGGCGGCAACTTCGCCCAGGCTACCCCGGACAGCCCGCGCACCCACCAGGCGCTGCAACGCTGTGCCCTGACCGTGCAGATCAGCACCAAGCTCAACCGCAGCCACCTGACCCACGGCCGCGACGCACTGATCCTGCCGTGCCTGGGCCGCACCGACATCGACCGCCAGACCGGCGGCCCGCAGGCGGTGACGGTGGAGGACTCGTTCAGCATGATCCACGCCTCGTTCGGCCAGCTCGAGCCGCTGTCCGCCGAGATGCGCTCGGAACCGGCCATCGTCGCCGGCATCGCCAAGGCCACCCTGGGCAACCATCCGGTGGACTGGGATGCGCTGATCGCCGACTACGGCCGCATCCGCGAGCTGATCGCCGATACGCTGCCCGGCTTCCAGGATTTCAACCGCCGCGTCGCCCATCCCGGCGGCTTCTACCTCGGCAACTCGGCCGGCGCGCGCAAATGGACCACCGCCAGCGGCAAGGCCAACTTCAAGGCCAACGTGCTGCCGGCGGACCTGGTGTCCGAGCGCATGCGCAAGAGCGGCGTGGCCCACGACCTGATCCTGCAGACGCTGCGCTCACACGACCAGTACAACACCACCATCTACGGCCTGGACGACCGTTACCGCGGCGTGCGCGGGCAGCGCGAGGTGCTCTTCGTCAGCGCCGCGCAGATCGAGCGCCTGGGCTATCGGCCGGGGCAGAAGGTCGATATCACCTCGCTGTGGGACGACGGCATCGAGCGCACGGTGAAGGGTTTCACCCTGCTCGCCTTCGACATGCCGGACGGCCAGGCCGCGGCCTACTACCCGGAAACCAACCCGCTGGTGCCGCTGGACAGCTACGGCGACGGCAGCCACACGCCAACCTCCAAGTTCATCGCCATCCGCCTGAAGCCGGCGGCGCAGAGCGCGCGGATCCTCTGATTCCGCCCGCCGGACACGACGACGCCGCGCAGGGCGGCCCTGCGCGGCGTCATGTGAGTCCAGGCTGCCCCTGCGCGCGGCAAGGGCCAGGACGACTCAGGGGTTCAGGTAGTGCAGGCAGCTGGTGGACGCCTTGCCCAGGCGTTCCTTCATTTCCGGGGTCACGTCGCTGCCTTTCTTGTCCTGCATGGCCTGGATTTCCGCGCTGCTGAACTCCATCCCGACCTTTTCCGCCGCGCAGCCGCAATAGGCTTCGGCCTTGGCGGCCGGTACGTTGGCCTTGG
The DNA here is from genome assembly GCF_029959715.1 of Pseudomonas sp. PS02288. Lineage (NCBI taxonomy): Bacteria > Pseudomonadati > Pseudomonadota > Gammaproteobacteria > Pseudomonadales > Pseudomonadaceae > Pseudomonas > Pseudomonas sp. PS02288. The sequence goes on from NZ_JASCPA010000020.1 coordinate 57,801, forward strand.
CGCTGGTGACGCACTGGTTGGTGAATTCCTCTTTCGCACCGGCGGGCCACTGCGCGGCGGTGGCCGAGAAGGCCACGAACAGGGGTGCGGCGAAGGCGATCAAGCGGGCGTAACGCATGGTGCTGCTCCTTTTCTTGCGAAGGACGCGCGGCCGTCGGCCACTGGTTCCTGTTCTGAGGGCTACGCGGGCCGGGAGTTCCGCGTGATCGACGGGGCTCGGGTCGCTACCAGCGGTCCCCCGGGTAGGCATCAGGCGCCGTCGGCGACTGACGGCCTGCGCTCCGCGAACCCGGTACATGGCCCGCTGCGCAAGGCGCACCCTACACAAGCCGGTAGCGCCGAGTACAGGTACTTTTCATGCCGGCGCTAGAGCGCGCGAATGGCAGCCAGCAACAGGAAGTGCCCGGGGTAGAGCAGATACCCCCAGCGCGTCAGCGGCGCCACGGCGAAACCCGGCTCGCTGCGCAGCACCCGCAGCCCGAGTGCCGGCGCGCCCAGGCACGTGCCCAGCACCAGCAGGGCGAACGGCTGCAGGACGGCAGCTTCGGCGAACAGCGGCGGCCACCAGTTCGCCGCCAGGCAGACCAGCCCCGGCAGCGCCGCGCACCACAGCGGTCGGCGCAGCACCAGCAAACAGGCCGCCGGCAGCAAGGCTCCCGCCGCGCCGAACATCAGCCAGCGGTCGCCGATGACGGCCAGTACCAGCGCGGCGCTCGCGAGCAGCAGCCCAAGCGGCCGCGGACGGTGCAGCGCCTGGGCGATCGACAGGCCGAGGGCGAGCGTCGGCAGCACGTTCAGCGTCGTCGCCTCTCCCACCAGCAGGCGGTACGGCCCTTCCGCCAGCAGCGCGAAGAGCAGCAGCGCGCCCAGGTAGCGCAGCAGCCGACGCGGCTCCGGCGCCGCCGGGCTGCGCGCGAGGTTGGCCGCGATGGCCAGGCAGAAGAACGGGAACGCCAGGCGGCCGAACGGATACAGCCAGCCCAGCGCCGGCCAGACGAAGCGCAGGTGGTCGAGCAGCATGCTCGCCAGCGCCAGCCACTTGAGCAGGTCCAGCGCAGTGTCGCGGCCTGCCGGCGATCCGTCCTTCCCCCTCATCCGGCCCCCCCGCTTTGCCCGTGGCGATCAGCCATTGACCGCCATTGTTGGGTAAAGTGAGCGGCGATGCTTTCACTGACTCGCAGGATCACCATGACCGACAACAGCCAGCAGTTCGCCAGCGACAACTACTCGGGAATCTGCCCGGAAGCCTGGGCGGCGATGGCCGAGGCCAACCAGGGCCATGCCCGCGCCTACGGCGACGACGAGTGGACGGCGCGCGCCGCCGACCATTTCCGCGCACTGTTCGAGACCGATTGCGAGGTGTTCTTCGCCTTCAACGGCACCGCCGCCAACTCCCTGGCCCTGGCCGCGCTGTGCCAGAGCTACCACAGCGTGATCTGCTCCGAGACCGCCCACGTCGAGACCGACGAATGCGGCGCGCCGGAGTTCTTCTCCAACGGCTCCAAGCTGCTGGTGGCGCCCAGTCCGGACGGCAAGCTGAGCGCGGACGCGGTGCGCCTGATCGCCAACAAGCGTCAGGACATCCACTTCCCGAAACCCCGCGTGGTCACCCTGACCCAGGCCACCGAGGTCGGCAGCGTCTATCGTCCCGAGGAAATCCGCGCGATCAGCGCCACCTGCCGCGAACTCGGCCTGCACCTGCACATGGACGGCGCGCGCTTCTCCAACGCCTGCGCGTTTCTCGGCTGCTCGCCGGCCGAGCTGACCTGGAAGGCCGGGGTCGACGTGCTCTGCTTCGGCGGCACCAAGAACGGCATGGCGGTGGGCGAGGCGATCCTGTTCTTCAACCGCGACCTGGCCGAAGACTTCGACTACCGCTGCAAGCAGGCCGGCCAGCTGGCCTCGAAGATGCGCTTCCTCTCCGCGCCCTGGGTCGGCCTGTTGCAGGACGGTGCCTGGCTGCGCCATGCCGAACACGCCAACGCCTGCGCGCGGCACCTGGCCGAATGCGTCGCCGACGTGCCCGGCGTCCGGCTGATGTTCCCGGTCGAGGCCAACGGCGTGTTCCTGCAGATGCCCGAGCCGGCGCTGGAGGCCCTGCGCAACCGCGGCTGGCGCTTCTACACCTTCATCGGCAGCGGCGGCGCGCGCTTCATGTGCTCGTGGGATTCGCAGATGGAGCGGGTGGACGAGCTGGCCCGCGACATCCGCGACGTGATCGGCAACCTCTGATGGCGGCCACGCTCGGCTCGCCGGTGCCCATTCTGCGCAGCTTCGACGAAGCCAGGGCGAGGGCGTTCTACCTCGACTATCTGGGTTTTTCCGTCGACTGGGAGCACCGCTTCGAGCCGGGGCTGCCGCTGTACATGCAGCTGTCGCGCGACGGCTGCGTGCTGCACCTCTCCGAACACCACGGCGACGCCTGCCCCGGCGCGGCGCTGCGGATCCCCTGTGCCGACCTGCCCGCGCTGCACGCCGAACTCCGCGCAAAGGACTACGGCTTCGCCCGCCCGGGCATCGTCGAGACGCCCTGGGAAACCCGCGAAATGACCCTCCACGACCCGTTCGGCAATCGCCTGGTCTTCATCGACACGCCCAAGGACGCCCCAGCGCCATGATCACCTGCTACCTGCGCTACCGCATCGATCCCTACAAGCTCGCGGAATTCGAGCACTACGGCAAACTCTGGATACCCCTGGTGAAGAAGTTCGGCGGCACCCACCATGGCTACTTCCTGCCCAGCGAAGGCGCCAGCGACGTCGCCCTGGCGATGTTCAGCTTTCCCTCGCTGGCCGCCTACGAAACCTACCGCGAGCGCTCCTTCGTCGACGCCGACTGCCAGGCCGCCTTTCGCTATGCCGAGGAAACCCGCTGCATCGTCAGCTACGAACGCAGCTTCTTCCGTCCGGTCTTCGGCTAGGCGGCGACCAACGCGGCTTACCCACAGCGCGCGTGGATGGCGCTGTGGATAAGCTGTACAGACCCGCCGCCAGCCCAGGGCCTGCGGCGCTTCTCGCCATCCGTACGTTTTTTGAGCGATTTCAACGAGTTGCCATCGAACTTTTGCACAACGCCTGTGCAACCGGCTGTGGACAAGCTGTGCGGCCCCGGCTGCAGGCCGCTGGTGACGGGGCTTAACGCGGACTGTACGTTTATTGATCGATCACGAACCGGGCTTTCTATCCACAGGCGCCCGAGGTTGTTCATGTCGGGGAGCAGGATTAGCCGGCGGCGCGGGGTTGCCGGTCGGCTGCGGGCGCTTGAACAGGGCAGGCCTGCCGGGATCGGCGGGCCGGGGCTGCGGCGCCGGATGGACATAGGGCTGCGGCGTCGCTGTGCCGGGCGAACCCGGCGCGGGCGTTTGTGCGAAGGCGGCAGCGCAAGGCAGGCAGAGCAGGCAGGCGAGAAGGACTTTCATCGGGCGTCTCCGTGGGCGGATACGCCTTGGACAACCACGCGAGGCAATGGCTGCACCGGCAGCGGAGCCGGATGGCTCCGCGCTGTTGCCCCTCAGGACGGTGTGTCGGAGCGCTTGCGCCGAGCACGACGGGCCAGCATGTTGAGCGCCTCGATCAGTGCCGAGAACGCCATCGCCGCGTACAGGTAGCCCTTCGGCACGTGGGCGCCGAAGCCTTCGGCGATCAGCGTCATGCCGATCATGATCAGGAAGCCCAGCGCCAGCATGACCACCGTTGGGTTGTTGCCGATGAAGCGCGCCAGCGGGTCGGCGGCGAGCAGCATCACGGTCACCGCGGCGACCACCGCGATCACCATGATCGGGATGTGCTCGGTCATGCCGACGGCGGTGATGATGCTGTCGATGGAGAACACCAGGTCGAGCACCAGGATCTGCACGATGGCCGAGGTGAAGCCGATACTGGCGACCTTGCCGGTGAACAGGTCGCCTTCCGGCTCCGGGTCCACCGAGTGGTGGATTTCCTTGGTCGCCTTCCACAGCAGGAACAGGCCGCCGGCGATGAGGATCATGTCCTTCCAGGAGAACGCCTGGCCGAACACCTCGAACACCGGTTCGGTGAGCTGGACGATGTAGGCGACGGTGCCGAGCAGTCCCAGCCGCAACACCAGCGCCATGCCGATGCCGAGGCGGCGAGCCTTGGTGCGCTGGTGTTCGGGGAGCTTATTGGTGAGTATCGAGATGAACACCAGGTTATCGATGCCGAGCACGATCTCCATGGTGACCAGGGTGGCAAGCGCCACCCAGGCGGCGGGATCGCTGACGAGTTGCTGCAGGTATTCCATTGAGGCTCTCCGAAGGGTCCGAAGAATAGTACGTGGCGGGCCCTCTGGCGTTCCCTGCGACTTGGCAACAAGTCATTTCAACCGACCAGCAACCCCTCCAGCGCGGCGCGCAGGCTGTCGGGAATCGGCACCGGGCGGTTGGACTGACGGTCGACGAAGACATGCACGAAACGCCCGGCGGCGCAGGCTTCGTCCTGATTCTCCTTGAACACCGCCAGCTCGTACTGCACCGAGCTGTTGCCCAGCCGGGCGACCCGCAGGCCGACCTCGATGCGCTCGGGGAAGGCGATGGAGGCGAAGTAGTCGCAGCTGGAGCTGACCACGAAGCCCACCACCTGGCCGGCGTGGATATCCAGCCCGCCGTGCTCGATCAGGAAGGTGTTCACCGCGCTGTCGAAGTAGCTGTAGTAGACGACGTTGTTGACGTGACCGTAGAGGTCGTTGTCGTGCCAGCGCGTGGTCACCGGCTGGAAGTGCCGGTAGTCGGCGCGAAGGTGCTGCGGCTGTGGCATGGGGAATCCTTGTCGGTATGGCGGTCAGTAGGCGGCCCGGTAGATCGCCAGGGCGTCGGCTTCGCACAGCTCGCGCGGGTTGTTCACCAGCAGGCGGGTCTGCAGCATGGCATCGGCCGCCAGGCGTTCGAGCATCGCCTCGGGGACGTCCGCATCGCGCAGACGGCTGGGCAGTCCGTGGCGCGCATTCAGCGCCGCCAGTTCGGCGATGAACTGCTCCACCAGGCTTTCCGCGCTGCCGGCCTGCAGCCGCTCGCCAAGCAGCAGCGGCGCCAGTTCGGCGTAGTGCGCGCTGGCCGCCGGCGCATTGAAGCGCAGCACGTGCGGTAGCACCAGCGCGTTGCTCAGCCCGTGGGGAATGTGGAAATGCCCGCCCAGCGGATAGGCCAGCGCGTGCACCGCGGCCACCGGCGAGTTGGCGAACGCCTGGCCAGCCAGGCAGGCGCCCAGCAACATGGCCTGGCGCGCCTCGCGGTTCTGTCCGTTGTGCACCGCCTCGCCGAGGTTGGCCGCCAGCAGGCGCAACGCCTCGCGGGCGAGCAGGTCAGACAGCGGATTCTTCTTGTGCGCGCTGGTGTAGGCCTCGATGGCATGCACCATGGCATCGATGCCGGTGGCGGCGGTCACCGCCGGAGGCAGGCCGAGGGTCAACTCGGCGTCGAGCAGGGCCAGGTCCGGCAGCAGCAGCGGCGAGACCACGCCCATCTTGGTCGTCTCGCCGGTGGTGACGATGGAGATCGGCGTCACCTCCGAGCCGGTGCCGGCGGTGGTGGGCATCTGGATCAGCGGCAGGCGCTGGCCGCGCGCGTTGCCGACGCCGTAGAGGTCGGCCAGTTGCTGCGTACCCTGCGGATGGGCGAGGAGCGCGACCAGCTTGGCGACGTCCATCGAGCTGCCGCCGCCGAAGCCGACGATCAGCTCGGCCTGCAACGACCTGGCCCGCGCCACGGCGTCCAGCACCACCGCTTCCGGTGGATCGGCGAGCACCTGATCGAAGACCGCCACGGCGACGCCTTGCTCGGCGAAGCCGGGCAGCACGCCGTCGAGCAGTCTGAAGCGGGTGATGCCGGGATCGGTGACGATCAGCACCGAGCGCGCGCCGCGTTCGCGGCAGAGCGCGGCGAGCCGGCGCGAGGCGCCGCTCTCGCAGATCAACTGGGCGGTGGTGGCGAAACTGAAGGGTTGCATGGGGGCTCCTTCTTTCTTGTGATGGGACGCACGCGGCGCCCGGCGGTGACGCCGGGCGCGTTGGATCAGAAGGCGAAATCCGCCTCCGACAGCGCCATCAGGCAGTCCGCACCGCCGAGCAGCGCCTCGCGGTGCATGCTGGCGCGCGGCAGTACGCGGCGCAGGTAGAAGTCCGCGCTGTGCAGCTTGGCCTGGTAGAACGCCACCTCGCCGCTGCCGCCGTCCAGCGCCTCCTGCGCCCGGGTTGCGGCCTGCAGCCAGAGCGCGCCGAGCAGGGTGTAGGCCGAGTAGGCGAGGAAGTCCACCGAGGTGGCGCCGATTTCCTGCGGGTTGCGCGCGCTGATGGCCAGCACGTGGGCGCTCAGCTCGCGCCACTCCAGCAACCGCGTCTGCACGCTGGCCGCCATCGCGGCCAGCGCCGGACGCCCGGCGGGCGCTTCGCAGGCGGCGAGCAGTTCGTCCTGCAGCGCCGCGATCTCCGCGCCGCCGTCGCCGAGCAGCTTGCGGCGGATCAGGTCCAGCGCCTGGATGCCGTTGGTTCCCTCGTAGAGCTGGGTGATGCGGCTGTCGCGCATCAGCTGCTCCATGCCCCACTCGCGGATGTAGCCGTGCCCGCCGTAGATCTGAACGCCGAGGCTGGCGACCTCCTGGCCCATGTCGGTGAAGAACGCCTTGACGATCGGGATCAGCAGGGCGGCGCGCCGGCCAGCGCCCTTGCGCGCCGCCTCGTCCGGGTGGCCGTGCTCCAGGTCGAGCTGGCGCGCGGTGTAGGCGGCGAGCATGCGGCTGCCTTCGACCAGGGTCTTCTGGGTCAGCAGCATGCGCCGCACGTCCGGGTGGACGATGATCGGATCGGCCGCCTTGTCCGGCTGTTGCGCGCCGGCCAGGCCGCGCGACTGCAGGCGTTCGCGGGCGTAGGCGAGCGAGCCCTGCCAGGCCTGTTCGGCGACGCCCAGGCCCTGCAGCCCGACCTGGAAGCGCGCGTCGTTCATCATGGTGAACATGCAGGCCAGGCCCTGGTTGGCGCCGCCCACCAGCCAGCCGGTGGCGCCGTCGAAGTTCATCACGCAGGTCGCCGCGCCCTTGATGCCCATCTTGTGTTCGATGGCGCCGCAGGACAGCGCGTTGCGTGCGCCGGGCATGCCGTCCGGGTTGGCGATGAACTTGGGCACCAGCAGCAGGCTGATGCCCTTCACGCCGGGCGGCGCGTCTGGCAGGCGGGCGAGCACCAGGTGCACGATGTTCTCGCTCATGTCGTGCTCGCCGCCGCTGATGAAGATCTTGCTGCCGCTGACCCGGTAGCTGCCGTCCGCCTGCGGCTCGGCGCGGGTGCGCAGCAGCGCCAGGTCGGTGCCGGCCTGCGGCTCGGTGAGGCACATGGTGCCGGTCCAGCTGCCGCTCACCATCTTCTCCAGGTAGGCGTCCTTGAGCGCCTCGCTGCCGTGCTTGTACAGCGCCAGCACAGCGCCCTCGGTGAGCCCGGAATAGATGCGGAACGACAGGCTCGCGCCCATCAGCATCTCGTGGAAATTGCACGCCACCAGTTGCGGAAAGCCCTGGCCGCCGTACTGCTGCGGTCCGGTCATGCTCGCCCAGCCGTTTTCGACGAACTGCGCGTAGGCCTCGCGAAAGCCTTGCGGTGTGGTCACCGCGCCGTCGACGAGGCTGACACCCTCCTCGTCGCTGTGCCGATTGAGCGGCGCCACCACCTCGCCGGTGTAGCGCGCGGCCTCTTCCAGCACGCCGTCGATCAACTCGCGATCCAGGCCATTGCCAAGCTGTTCGCAATGCCCGGTGACGTCGAAGAGTTCGTGCAGCACGAAGCGCATGTCGCGCAGGGGAGCCTGGTAGTTCATGCGCGGCCCTCCTTCACGTCGCTCAGACGCTGCCCGGAGGCGGCCAGGCGATCGATCAGCGCGGCCGGCTGCCAGTGGTCGCCGAAACGCGCGCGCAGGTCATCCAGGCGGTCGCGGATCGAGGCCAGCCCCTGGCCATCGGCCCAGCTCATCGGGCCGCCCTTGTCGGCCGGGAAACCGTAGCCGTTGAGGTAGACCAGGTCGACGTCATGGCTGCTGGCGGCGATGCCCCCGTCGAGGATCTTCGCGCCTTCGTTGACCAGCGCCAGCAGGCAGCGCTCGAGGATTTCCTCGGGGCCGATCTCCCGGCGCGTGTAGCCGAGGGACTCGGACACCTCCAGCACCAGCGCGTCGACCTCGGGGTCGTGTTCGGCCTGGCGGCTGCCTTCGGCGTAGCGGTAGTAGCCCATGCGCGCCTTCTGGCCGAAGCGGCCGAGCTCGCAGAGACGGTTGTCGACCTGCACCTCGGCGGCGTCCTGGCCTTCGCCGGCCAGCTGGCGGGCGCGCCATTCGAGGTCGATGCCGACAACGTCGTACATGCGGAACGGCCCCATGGCGAAACCGAACCCTTGCAGCGTGGCGTCCACCTGATGCGGGTAGGCGCCTTCGAGCAGCATCGCCCGCGCCTCGCGCACGTAGGTGGCGAGCATGCGGTTGCCGATGAATCCGTCGCAGTTGCCCGCCACCACGCTGACCTTGCCCATGCGCTGGCCGAGTTCGACGGCGGCCTGCAGCACCGCCTTGTCGGTACGCGCGCCGCGCACGATTTCCAGCAGCTTCATGATGTGCGCCGGGCTGAAGAAGTGCAGGCCGAGCACCTGTTCGGGCCGCGCGGTGACGGCGGCGATGGCGTCGATGTCCAGCGCCGAGGTGTTGCTGGCGAGGATCGCCGTCGGCTTCAGGGTCTTGTCCAGCTCGCGGAAAATGCTCTGCTTGAGTTCGAGGTTCTCGTAGACCGCCTCGATCACCAGGTCGGCGTCCGCCAGCGCGGCGTAGCCGTCCACCGCACGCACCCGTGCCAGGCGCTCGGCCGCCTCGGCCTCGCTGATGCGGCCCTGGCGCACGTTGTGCGCGTTGGTGTCGGCGACCACGCCGAGCGCCTGCTCGAGCATCTGCGGATTGTTGTCCAGCCAGAGCACCTGCACGCCGGCGTTGGCCAGGCTCATGACGATCCCGCGGCCCATGGTTCCGGCGCCGATCACGGCGGCCAGTTGGAGAGAATAAGTGCTCATGAAACGTCCTCTTGTTGTTCGGTGGACAGCCTGGACGGCCCGACGACCGCTCCCGCGGATGAGTGGCAGGAATGGAAACGGGCACGGTCGAAGCCGGTCAGCAGCGCACTATTTTTCAAATCCGCCGTTCTGATAAGTCGTATCAAGACGATGAATATCGCCTCCTACGCCGCCCACGACCTGAGTTGCAGCACCGCGAAGGGCCGTTTTGTCGCACCGCGAACCTGCAGCGAGCGCTCTGCACTAGCCGTTTCGGCAATCTGGTACTACGCTGCGCGCTATCGGTACCGGCGACGAAACACAATAAGGATGCCCCCAGCCGGCATAACCGGATTCACGCTGTAAGGAATCATCCAATGGACGCCATTCCCCTTGCGTTAGCGACTTGGGCACTGCTGATTTTCGTGGCATTGGTGATGTGGAGGCAGTTGCTGGTGCCGCTCAATCCCCGCGCCATGGTGCTGACCACCAACTTCCCTCTGGTTTCCCAATACGGCGCCCGCCGTTCCGCCGCCGGCACCAAGGGTTTCACCCTCTATCTCTGCAATTTCGGCGAGCAGCCGGAGACGGTGCAGGACCTGATGCTGCGCAATCAGCGGCATGACCGTTTGCGCCTGGGCGAGATCAGGATCGACGCCGACGACATTCCCACGTTGATCGACCCGCAGCAGCCAATCTGCCTGAGGATGCTCGCCATCGTGCCGATCGACTGCCCGTGGGAAGCGATCGACGAGGATTTCGACGGGATCGAGGCCGAACTGGACGATGGCAGCGTGCTCCGCCTGCCCAATTCCGAAGTGCAACGCATCAAGTCGATCGCCCGCCTGCTCCCGCACCGCCACGCCTCGGCATTCAGCATCGGCTGACGGGCGCCGGCAGCCGCTGGCGCCCCTTCGAATCGGCCGGCACCCATGCCGGCCGCGGATGTTTTCTAAGTGCACCGTTGACTTGATCTGCGTACTGGCCATTTGCCAAGCCCGTCTATATCCTGCGCGCCGAAATGCCCCACACAGGCTCACCCGGCGCTCACCGAAAGGTTCTTCGCAGCCTGCACCAAGCCGAGTTCGTCCGCTCAGGAAGGTTCGTCCAGATGACCCAGACGTCGATCACGATTTTGATTTTCGTCCTGTCGGCAGGAGCGGCGTGGGCGCTCCGGTACGTATCGCAGCTCCGCCGGGAGCAGCCTATCCTGATCACCACGCAGTTACCCGCCCAGGGCGGGCGCGTCGATACGGCCGGCGCCAACCTGCGCGCTCCGGGGCCGGGCTTCATCCTCTACCTGTGCAACTTCCGTGGTCGCCAGCGTACCGTCAGCGCACTGCTGTTTCGCTACGACCAGGGCCGCCAGCTGCAACTGGGCGCGTTGACCCTGAGCGGCGGGGATCTGGGTGTGGCGATGAACAGCGTGCCGATCACCTTGCAGGGCCGGGCCATCCACCCGTTCGCCTGCCCCTGGTCGGCGATCAATGCGGGCTTCATCGGCATCGAGGTGGAACTGGCGAATGGTGCCACCTATTGCCTGGCCGACAACGAGGTGGCGCGGTTGAAAGCCATCGCCGAGCAACGCCAGGCGCCGCTCGCGCCGTTCATGCAGCCGCTGCCGGCGCGCTGACCGGCCAGAACGAAAGCGCCCGCCTTTCGGGGCGGGCGCACGTCGCAGCAGGAAGGCCGAGCGCAAGTCAGTCCTTGCCGAGCGCTTCCTGTTTGGCGAGGAATTCCTCCTGCAACAGCG